>JBKJMK010000114.1:0-6352 GCA_046596005.1 Usitatibacteraceae bacterium
CGGCCATAGCCGAGATCGCGCACATCGCCGACAATCACATTCACTTCCGTGCCTGTGCCGCTGCCAAAACCGTTAGCGGCCTTCCATTTGTCGAGTGTATCCTTCTGGTTGTTCGGATCAACTGCCGCGTAATACGCCTGCGCCCACACAGTCGGGGTTGTCTGAAACGTGCCGTCAGGTTGCACCTGCGGATTTGGGAACGTCAGAAATCTATTCGGCGTGGCCTCGGTGATCACGATCTGCGGTGGCGATGCTGGCGCGATATCGCCGGAACTGCCGCCACCACCGCCGCAGGACGCAAGCAACAGCGCGATAACGAATGGTGCGGCAAAGGGAAGTGGATGTAAGTAGCGCACAATCGAATCCTTTAAAAACGAATCAGATAAACAATTGAATACTGGTCGGCGATGTAGCTCGATGGTGACGTTGCATAAACTGGCCTGAAACCCGGCGTTGACTGTGCCCTTCTCCAAGAGAGATCGAGCGAATGTCGCGGGCCAAGTCCGAGGTTGTAGCCAAGTGTTGACAACACAGTCCTGCCGTCGAATCGGTAACTGAAGAACTGACCGCCTGGATACGCGTCGTCCTGAACAAAAACATCAGCGACATCGAGGTTTTCCAGAGAAGGCAGGCCGGTAGATACAATCTGCCCACGACGGTATTCGCCACTCAGGTAGATCGTCTCAGTCGAACTCAGCATATAGTCGACATTCAGGCGCACGGCGTTGAAGCGGCTATTGAACACCGCACTCTTGCTGTACCGCTCACTGTGAGACAAAGCGCCGAACAAATCGATGCGGTCCGTGATGGGCTTGCGAACCGAAACACCCAGTGAATAACGATAGCCGTTGCGAAGCGTCGATTGATGATACTCAGCCGAAGTCTGCGCGAACACGGCAAAAGTCGGCGCGTCAAAATCAGCCGAAGGCCGGTAGACAATTTCGCCCTGCATAGCCGCCGTTGCGCGACTCAGCCGATAATAGTTATCGAATTTCTCGCCCCCGACAGAGCCCGTCAATGTCGCGCGCATGTTGTCGTTGATCTCGAAAAGCTTGCTCCTGCTGGCGTTGACGCTGTAAATACGGTCAGAGAGTTTCTCGCCGGAGAGTTTGCCACGCGTCACATTGCTATCAAACATGATGCCCGCGTCGACCTGAATGTCGACGGGTTTTTTCGGTGAAACGGCTGCTGCGATCAGAGAATAAGGTGAATCCCTGCCATCGAGATCCTTGGTAACGGTGAATTTAATGCCCTGACTTGAATCGCGCGAACGGGAAGACGTATGCTCAAACTGATAGTCGATGCCAAGTGCCCATCCACCACGATAAACAAACTCGCTACCGATACCCAGCACCAGCGAGTTTCGCGAAATCGCGCCGGTGGAGATTCCATATCGACCCCCGACGGCGTCCGCATAACTGATCGCGCTTTGGCGCTCACCCTGGAAGTCATGTCGGTATTCCGCGCGCAGACGCGGTGCCGCATATCCAAAACTGGTGGTGTGAACTGATTCGGCACGGATTCCCAGTACCCCTTGAATCGACGGCGTGGTTTGACTGTAATAGGTCAGTGCGTATAAGCCCCCGCCAGTCTCCGACACTTGATTGAGCCGATCCGAAGTGTAATCGAGCCTCGCATAGGGAGATATGACCACACCGTTGTCGCGGTATTCATAACCACCGGCGAGCGAGCCAAATACTTGCCTGCCTTTACGATCACCACTTGCGATTTCGCCAGTCGCCGTCACGTATCGCTGAGATTTAAAATCGAGTGAGCCGATGCCGACGAGTCCGTCAATAAATGTCTGCGCACTGGGTTGATAGCTTCCGTAAACGACACCCGAGTACGCGCGCGCGCGGCTATGCGAGCCATCGTTGCCAATGTCAGTTTTATCGCGCGCGAATCCCAAGCCCGCACCCAACGCCAATCGTTCACCAAAGCGCCGATCTGCGCCCATGCTAATACCGCTCGTGGTGAAATCAAGGCCGGTACGGTCGCCAGTAGCGGTCCGCGTGCCGAAGTTGGCCGATCCTGCCAGCCAGAGACTTGGAGCGCCACCCGCGCTTTTGCCCGTTGATCCGGTAGCTGCGCTGCCAATACTGGCCAAATTTATCGATCCAGACGCAAGCAATGAGACTGCATCGTTCAGGAACGGAACTGATTTTTGCCCGGCAATCGTAATATCGGGCGTCGCCGGCGCTGCTGCGTACGAGGCGTGCAGATACGTGTTTTCTTTCACCAATCCCCGGTTCTCAATGCGCCCGGTGTCGCTGTTTTTTCGCGGTAAGTTGGTGGCGACACTGGTGCGATCGTCGGTCGGTCCGCGCCCGGTGGTAGGCGCTGCTGCGTCAGTACCTGTGCGATGCAAGGATTCCATGCGACTCTGGAAATTCGAAATTTGCGCTTTCGAAAAACGTTTGGCGGCGTCGGTTTGCGCGACAATCAGGCCGGTAACGACTGCATCTTTTGCAGGATCGGGGCGACCGACAATTGTTACCGTCACAATTGCCGCAGGCGACGTTCCTGCATTTCCAAACGCAGAATAGGTAAAGCTGTCTGCACCAAAATAGTCGTGCGTGGGTGTGAACGTGAGCTTAGTCCCGTTGACGGTCGCCACACCATGCCTGGGTACGGCTGCAACCACGATCCCGGAGACACCCGAGCCGGTAATAAAGGGAGCCAAATCTATCGTGGTGGAGGTGTTCAGTGGAACAATCATCTTGAACGCACCCGCCGTGGGTGCCAGCGTGCCAACGGCAATCGTCACTGTTGCCGGTACGGACGTTCCGCCGGGGCCGGTGGCAGTGTACGTAAATCTGTCGGGACCAAAATAACCCGCTCTTGGCGAATAGGTAACGACGTTTCCGGCCACGGTGGCAGTGCCGTTTAGGGGCAGCGACACCAGTGCGATGCCCGTCACTGCGCCGGTAATCTGGGCGGAGAGATTGATCGAGGCAACCGTGTTGAACAGGACCGACACCGTACTATCCACTACCGTCGGTGCCGGTGGCGCTGCAACCGTGATCGAAACCGTACCTGGCGCAGATATCCCTCCCGGGCCCGTCGCAGTAACAGTGAAACTATCGGCGCCAACATAGCCAGTTCTTGGCGAGTACGTCACGACGTTCCCAATGACGGAAACAATTGTGCCGTTTGCGGGGGCGGTCGCGACTGCAATGCTGCTAACGATTCCCGATATTTGGGCGGTAAGGTCAATTGCGCGTGCGGTATTGAACACGACCGCAACGACGACACCTGCCAGCGTTGGTGGCGGCGCAGCAGTAACCGTAATGCTGACAGTCGCGATCGCGGAGGTTCCCCCAGGGCCGGTCGCACGGTAGGTGAAACTGTCGGCCCCCGCAAACCCGCTGTTTGGCAGATACGTAACAACATTGCCAACGACCGAAACGATGCTGCCACTTGTAGGCAATGCAACGACTGCGATACTGGTCGCCACACCGGTGATTTGCGGTGTGAGATCAATGGCGGTAGGTGTCGAGAATCCCACCGCAACCGATCGCGCTGCAACAGTCGGAGCCGATGGCAGAACGGTAATATTGACCGGCGGTGAAGGGAGAGATGTTCCGCCCGGCCCTGTTGCCGTGTAAGTAAAACTGACCGGACCGGAAAAACCTGCTGCCGGTGTGAAAGTGACTGTATTTCCAGCGACCACTACCGTGCCGCTCGCTGGTGGCGTGGCAATGGCAATACTTGTCGATACACCGCTGATCTGCGCGCTCAGATTGATGGCGACCGGCGTATTAAACGCGGTGGTGACCGTTGCCGGCGCTGTGACAACCGGCACCGCAGGCGACACGGTGATGCTGACCAAAGCGGGCGGCGTCGAAATCGTCCCGCCGGGGCCTTGTGCCCGGTAGGTGAAACTGTCAGCGCCAACATAACCCGTATTCGGGCGGTAGGTGATGATGTTGCCAACGATGGAAACGATCGTTCCGTTGGTGGGCACGGTGACCACTGCCAAGCTGGTGAAAACGCCGCCTAATTGGGCGGTGACGTCAATGGCCGTTTGTGTGTTGAATGCCGTTGTCACTGGCGGTGGGGAAGTCGCCGTTGGCGGTGCGGGCGGCACGACGCTAATGGTCACTGTTGCAGTGCCTGACAGGCCACCTGGCCCGGTCGCCTGGTACGAGAAGCTGTCCGGGCCGGTATATCCGGCGTTCGGCGTGTAAGTGACAATGTTACCGCTCACCGACGTTGCACCATTGGCTGCAGCCGTGACAACCGCGATGCTGGTTGACACACCCGTGATCTGCGCTGTGAGATCAATCGGCAGGGGAAGTTGGAACGTCACCAGAACAGACCTCGCTGCAACGACCGGCGGCGGTGGCAGAACGGTAATGTTCATCGCGGCAGAAGGTGCAGATGTTCCGCCAGAGTTGGTCGCAGTAAATTGGAAACTCCCTGTGCCAATAAAGCCGACAGTAGGCGTGAAGGTCACAACGTTTCCGGCCACCATGGTTGTTCCATTAGTCACACCAGTGGTGGCGATACTTGTAAAGGTCCCCGTAACCTGACCAGTGAGATTAATGTTGATCGGTGTGTTAAATGCCGTCGAGAACGGCCCCGGCAGCGCGGTTACTGTTGGTATGGCGGGAAGCACCGTGATGTTCACGGGCCCGGACGTCGTCGATGTGCCGCCGGGCCCGGTCGCACTGTAGGTGAAAGAACCGGTACCAGAGAAACCGGCCGTAGGCGTAAATGTTACCGAGTTCCCACTCACCATGGTGGTGCCATTGGTCACGCCCACGACCGCGATGCTCGTCGAGATACCGGAAATATTCGATGTTAAATTTATTGGCGCAGCGGCGGTATTAAACGCAGTCTGGAAAGGCCCCGCGGGTACCGAGACGGTCGGTGGCGGCGGGAATGAAGTCAGATTGATGGTGACCGAGTTGGCTGCTGACGACGCACACGGGCCGGTTGCGACATAACTAAATGTCACCGATGGCGCATAGCTCGTCGCACTCGCCGTATACGTCAACGTTAAACCACTGACGTTCACCGTCCCTACCGAGGGTGGGACGGTGACGCTAAGGCCGGTCGCATTTGCGAGCACCAGCGATGACAATGTGGTGGCAGAGGTACTGTACGGAATATTTTGAGTGGGAAGGCTCGTCGTAGGCGCGGTGGGGGGGGTGATGTTGATGGCAACGGTTTTGGTCGTGGAGGTGGCGCCCGATAGTCCGGTCGCGTTGTACGAAATACTGTCAGGGGTGCAGCTAGACGCGGTGTGGGTATAGCTGAATGTTCCACCCAATGTGGTGATGGACGGAGATAACAGCACTCCGCGGCTGGGACCCGAAGTTGTCGAAATCTGCTGGATGATGCCGCTGGATGCCGTGCCCGCCGCGATCGAGACGAAGCTTTTCGATAAATTCAGTGGCGTAATAATATTTCCGCTGCTTTGATAAGCCACAGTGATCGGTGTTTGGGTATTCGAATCGGCAATCGTGCCATTTGAACCGATGAAGGCGGCAAGATCCGCGCGCTGCGTTGCGTTAAGTGGTGCCGCACCATCAATACCATCAATTGACAGCGACTTGAAATTCCCCATAAAAGAACCGGCATTGTTTGCAATGGCGGCATTGAGCACAGAGACTGCGTTTCCGGCATTTTTTTGGGGCAAGCCTGGCACCGCGCCATGGCAACCGCTACACGTGACACCAGGCGGAAGAACCGTTGTCCATAGCGTACCACCGGTGCCAATGACCTGCGCATGCGCGACCGGAGCCATGAAGATGACGACCACCGCGAACGTCGCAAGGATCAAGATTCGCGCGGAGGAATACCAGTTGGAACCATTAGGCGCGCCCGCAGAGTAACTGCTACACGACGGCACTGGCGCCGCACATTCACCACGTTTCGAGACCCGCTCTGATGAAGCCATGACTACTCCCTTTTGGCTCAATTGACTGATGCAAGCGACGTATGCATTGCAGCAAACGGGCAGACAATTCTAATGCAATCAATACACATAACAGATATCTCGTAGTGTTTTAAAACACGCAATCAAGGGACAGCGGATCTGCAGTCATCATACAAAACAGCACACTTACAGGCGGCGCCATCCTCGCGTTGTCGTTTATGCCACCACGCCCACGTTGTTCATTCAAATGTTACACCTGCTCAGCAATTTCGGGGCGGCACCATCGCCGCCCGCAGTTGGATCGGTCATTCAGGCAGTCCATCAACCGATTCTACGGCTAAAGTCGCTATACTCGCCACAGAAAAGCATGGTATTGCGTGAGTCACTGGATCAACAAAAGAGGGGATTGACGTGTATCTATTTTTGAAGTTGTCAAATTCGATTGATCCGCCGAACACTTTGGTA
>JBKJMK010000129.1:0-8461 GCA_046596005.1 Usitatibacteraceae bacterium
GTTTGGTGGTCGCGGGCGGGGTTGGGGCAAACAAATCACTTCGGGAAAAACTCACGCAAGCCGCAGGGAGAAGCGGCGCGAAGGTCTACTACCCGCCATTGGATTTGTGCACCGACAATGGCGCAATGATCGCATTCGCCGCTGCGCTGCGTCTCGCCGCTTACCCCGATGTACTGGAAAATTGCTTTGCTTCGTTCAACATCAAGCCGCGCTGGATGCTGACGGAAATATCCGCGTCCTAACAATCTCTCCCGCGTTATTTAGGTGCATACTCCGCGAAGTTTCTTTCTGCAGCAGCTACATTCGCTTCCGCTTTCTTGATCGCTGCTTCCAGTTCGGCGATACGGTCATAGTATTCGGGCTTGCGATTCATGGCGTTTACACCCGTTGGCTTTCCATCCTTGCCACGCCCGACGACGATCTGACGCTCTTCTTCCGTAGGCTCTCGTCCCGTCTCCAACGCTTTTTGGGCATTATCCAGTTCTTCGCGCGCTTCATCGACTTTCTGTCGATAACTGTCGCGTAACGCTTCTCGCGCCGACGCCCGAGAACTGACGGTCGCGCTGCTTTGTGGTGTGCCGCTCAATTGATTCTTGCTGGCCGGGACCACCGTTCCCGCAGTATCTGTGTTGACCCGCTCGGCCTTTGCACCATCTATTGGCGCCTTGTCTGAGTAGGTGACTTTGCCGCTCTTGTCGGTATATTTCCATAGCACTTGGGCATTAGCGGAAAACGCCACGCAAGCGATATACACGGAGGTCACAACAAACAAAGAATATTCAAATGGTTTTTTCATATTTTGTCTCCATCATCCTCATCACGGCGCGCAGACCACACAATGTGCGTCGCGTCGATACCTGACTGTCTGCCAGCTGAGCGATAACGCATCGAGCATCAGCATGCGCCCGACAAGTGGTTCGCCAATAGCGGACAACAATCGAATCGCCTCAGCCGCCTGCATCGCGCCAATAATACCCACTAACGGCGCGAACACACCCATAACTGCACAACGTTCTTCCTCAACGTCCGGTTGATCCGGAAACAGACAGTGATAGCACGGACTGTCCGTGTGCCGCAAATCGAAACTCGTGATCTGTCCGTCAAATCGTATCCCGGCACCGGAAACCAATGGTTTTTTGTGTTCGACACAAGCACGGTTGATCGAATGACGGGTTGCGAAGTTGTCAGAGCAATCGAGCACGATATCCACGTTTCGGACCGCATCAAAGAGCGCTATTCCGGATAGACTCTCCTGAATCGCATCAATGGTGATTGTCGAATTGATGGCACCCAGTTGGCGCTTTGCAGACAACGCTTTGTTCATGCCGACAGTATCTTCGCGGTGCACAATCTGGCGCTGCAAATTGGTAAGATCGACATTGTCACCGTCTGCAATGCAGATGCGCCCGACTCCGGCCGCGGCCAGATACACCAGCGCCGCCGAGCCCAGCCCGCCCGCACCGACCACCAACGCGCGGGATTTGCCTAAGCGCTCCTGCGCTTCGAGCCCGAACTCGTTGAGCAGGAGATGACGACTATAACGGAGCAGTGCCTGATCATCCATGGTGGTTTATACCCGCAGATATTCGTCACTGCATGTCGTCGGGGAAGGTACTCACTTGCGCGCAGCTTCAACACGTGACGCTGGCGCACGCTACAGCGTGTGGCTCACCGCGCCGCTTTGTTGGTTTTCTCCGCTTTTTCAGCCTTGGCGTTAAGTGGTGCCACTGCATTGCTGGCGGTTGCCAACAGCGCGCGCGGATTGGCCGCTACCGGCAGACCTTTCAACTGGTTCATTGCTTGCTGCAAAACGAAATCGACCGGTTTTCCGTCGACGCCATTGAGCGGCTTGTATTCGACTTGCTTCTCGTCGGCTTTGCTATCGGACGATGTAACGCTTGCTGAACTGCCAGCCACCGCTTTTCCATCTAGGCCAGGACCACTCGTGGATGAACCATTCAACTTGCCGTCTTTGCCCTTCTTCTCAGACGGTAATGCCGGCGTATCGGGTGTGGCGTCAAGTTTGGCTTTCAACATTGCGGCAGCTTTCTTTTCATCTTCACCAACCAGATGACGGTCCAGATCCGCCTCGCGCATCGCCAGCCGTTGCGAGCCGTCATCGACAGTGACATCAGGCTCAATTCCCTTGGCTTGAATCGAACGGCCATTTGGCGTGTAGTAACGGGCGGTAGTCAATTTGATGGCACTATTGTTACCCAACGGCAATATTGTCTGCACCGAGCCTTTACCGAACGTTTGCGTACCCATGATGGTCGCGCGTTTGTGGTCTTGCAGGGCACCAGCAACGATTTCAGAAGCAGATGCTGTCCCGTTGTTGACTAGCACCACCATTGGCACATCCTTGATCGAAGGTGGCAGTTTCGTGAGATAGTCTTCACGGCTTGGGTTACGCAAATAGTTTTCCTTGCGGGCATGCAGGCGCATCTTGGCATCTTCAACGCGACCGTCGGTGTACACTACCAGTGCGTCCTTGGGCAAAAACGCCGCCGAGACTGCGACCGAGGCGTTCAACAAGCCACCTGGATCGTTGCGCAGATCAAGCACCAATCCTTTTAGCGCGCCGCCGTTTTGCTTGTACGCATCGATGATCGCGCGCGTCATCTTTTCGCCAGTGTTTTCTTCAAATTGTGTCAGGCGGATGACAGCATAGCCAGGCTCGATCAAACGTGACCGCACGCTCTGGATTTCGATAACGGCGCGCTTGACATTGAACACCAGTTCCTTCGGCTCGCCTCGCCTCGAAATCGTGAGCTTGGCTTCGGTGCCAGCTTCACCACGCATGCGTTTTACCGCCTCGGTAAGCGAAATTCCGCGCAGACTTGTTTCATCAACCTTGATGATAAAGTCACCGGCCTTGATACCCGCACGAAAAGCCGGTGTGTCATCAATCGGCGAGATCACGCGAACAAAACCATCCTCTGCGCCAACTTCGATACCCAAGCCGCCAAACTTGCCAGTTGTAGTGGCCTGCATTTCCTTAAACGCATCGGCGTCAAGAAATGCGGAATGTGGGTCTAGTCCCGTCAACATCCCGTTGATCGCTTCTTTGATTAAACGTTTGTCGTCCACGTCTTCCACGTAGTCGCTCTTGATGCGACCAAACACCTCGGAGAGCATGCGCACCTCCTCAATCGGCAGATTAAGCATCGTGCTTTGCCGCTCGGCGACAGCAGAGAAATTGAGGCTTAACATAACGCCGGCGACAGCCCCGATCCCGACCAGTCCGGCCGCTTTTATTTTATTGCTCAGGGTGTTACCCGCAGGGAGTTTTGGTGCGTTGCTCATGCCATCCTCGTATTAAATAACAACTTATTCAAGTTCGTGTTCAGCGTGCCAGCCATTTCAATGGGTCGAATGGCCTACCCTCGTGGCGTAATTCAAAATATACACCCGATTCCAACGCGCCGCCCGAGGATCCGACCGACGCGACAGTTTCACCGCTCTGGGTTTTTTCGCCCACCTGTTTTAACAGACTTTCATTGTTGCCGTAGAGGCTCATGTAACCGCCACCGTGGTCAATAATGAGCAAATTCCCGAATCCGCGCAGCCAATCCGCATAGACCACCCGTCCGTCGGCTACCGCTTTTACGGTCTGTCCTGCATCGGCGCGAATAAACAGGCCCTTCCATGTCACGCCACCGTCTTCTCTTTGGCTGCCGAACAGGCCCTTAAGTTCCCCGCGGGTCGGTAATTTCAGTTTGCCTTTCAAAGTTTGAAAAGCACGTCCAACAAATGAATCATCTGCCTCACTTTCTACGGACTGGCCCTTTTTCTGGATGCGGTCAGCCCGCCGTTCTTTGCGGTCCTCACGATCTTTTGCCAGTGCTTTTGCCAATTGGTCGATCAACTTTGTAAGGCGGTTCTCATCCCGTTTGAGTCGACCGATTTCGCGGCGATTGCTGGAAATATCCGCCTTGATCTTGATGAATATTTTTTGTCTGGCCATGCGCTCACCCTGCAAAGCGGTGCGTGCTTTCTTTTGTGCGTCCGCGTTGGCGGCCAGCTCTTGCTGCTTGGTTTGCGCGCTGGCTTCCAAAGCCGCGAGCGTTGCCAGACTCTGCTTCAATCCGGCAATCATTGTTGCCCGGGCTTTGGATACGTAACCAAAGTAATGTATCTGCCGCTCCACGTCCGTGACCTCCTGCCCATTGAGCATCAGTCGCAATGCGTCTGCATTGCCATGCATATACTGGTACCGGATCATCTGGTCCAGTAGCCCTTGCTGGCGCGCCACGTCGATGCGCGCTACATCAATTTTTCGCTTCACATCCGCAACACTTTGCGATATCTGGCCCTGCTCAAGACTCAGGGAAAGAAGGCCCCGGTTGACCTCGCTGATGGCTTTTTCCGACGTTCGCAAAGCATCGGCGACTTCGCTCCGCGACTCCTCGCTCTTGGCAAGATCGCGTTGCAAATCCCCAATGCGTTCACGAAGCTGATTGAGTTCCACTTTTTTGTCAGCGCAGGCCATGCCACTAGCCATCGCAAACAGCAATACAACACACCAATTTACCTTTTGCCTCACTTTGTACCTGCCACCTGGCCTTGGCCGTCGCCTAAGCCTTTGACTTTCCCTGGTTGGCAACTGCCGCCTGTGCCTTGGCGATCTCAGCCTGGTCACCGAGATAATAATTTCGAATCGGCTTTAGATCGTCGGTCAATTCGTAGACCAGCGGCACGGCGGTTGGGATATTAAGGTTAACAATTGCCTCGTCAGATACGTGGTCGAGATGCTTGATCAGCGCGCGCAGGCTATTGCCGTGCGCAACGATAATGACCAGCTTACCCGCGCGCACCTGCGGTGCAACTTCCATTTGCCAGTACGGCACCACACGAAGCACCGTGTCCTTGAGGCATTCGGTCAGGGGCAGTTCCTCCGATAACAGCGAAGAGTAACGCGGATCAAGCGCGGGATTCCTCTCATCTTCTCGCGTCAACGCAGGCGGCGGAATATCGTAGCTGCGGCGCCACACCAGCACCTGCTCGTCGCCGAATTTTTCTGCTGTCTCTGTTTTGTTCAATCCCTGCAAGGCACCGTAGTGGCGTTCATTCAACCGCCAGTGCTTTACCACAGGTATCCAGCGACGGTCCATTTCCGCTTGCGCCAGCCACAATGTATGTATTGCACGCGTCAACAACGAGGTATAGGCGAGATCAAAATTAAACCCGGCGTCGCGTAGCAGGCCGCCCGCTCTTCGCGCCTCATCGACGCCCTTTTCGGTCAAATCGACATCTTTCCAGCCCGTAAACCGGTTTTCCAGATTCCAGGTGCTTTCGCCGTGGCGCATCAATACGAGTTTTTTCATTGGGGCCGTCTTCATAAGGTCTTGTTTTTTATTGCCGTCGTCTACATTTAAACGTATGGAAGAAATTGCCACGGAAACGAGGATTTTGTCTCAGCTTATAGGTAAAATATCAGGTTTTCATGCCCGACTGAATCATCTTTGAAACGGCTGGCGAAAATTCCCTACTAATTGTCCAACTTATGACCGAGTTTATTTCACAAAATATCATGCTGGTTCTGCTGTTTATTGCCAGCGGCGGCATGTTGCTATGGCCGACGCTGTCGAAACTGATCGGCGGCCCGAAAGAAATCGGCACGCTCGAAACCACGCGTTTAATGAACAGCGGCAACGCACTCGTGCTTGATATCCGTGCGACTGGTGAATTCAGCGGCGGACGCATTCCGAAATCGAAAAACATCCCCCTTGCGGAAATCGACAAGCGCATCGAGGAAATCGCAAAGTTCAAGGATAAACCTGTCATTGTCACTTGTGGAACGAATACCCGCGCCGGCGCTGCCATACGCTTGTTGAAACAGCGTGGGTTCGTTGACGTGTATCAGTTGCAGGGCGGGTTTGGTGCATGGCAACAGGCCAGCCTGCCGGTCGAAAAGTAGTGCTGAAAATGGCAGCGCCCAAAATCACCATGTACCTGACCGGCTCATGCCCTTTCTGCCACATGGCCGAACGTTTGTTGATATCCAGGGGAGTGACAGAGATCGACAAGATTCGTATAGATCTTGATCCGATCAAACGCGAAGAGATGATGAATAAAACCAGTCGGCGCACCGTGCCCCAGATTTATATTGGCGAACGGCATGTGGGTGGATTCGACGATCTTGCCGCACTCGACAAAGCCGGTGAACTCACGCCACTGTTGACCGCCTGATATTTTGAAGTATGCATAACTTACCGAGGAAAATGAAATGACCGATGCAGCAACGCAAGACAACCAACCTGTTTATTCCATCGAAAAGATCTATGTAAAGGATCTGTCGCTGGAAGTGCCTAATGCTCCGCAAATTTTCCTTGAGCGAGAAGCACCTCAAGTTGATGTCCAATTGCATCACACGTCAGCCAAGGTCGACGAGGGCGTATTCCAAACCGAATTGACGCTGACCATCACCGCAAAGATCGGCGAAAAAACCATGTTTCTTGTCGAAGCGAATCAAGCGGGTATTTTCGCCATCCGCAATGTACCTGAGGCCGATCTTGAACCGATTCTAGGCATCAGCAACCCAAATATTTTATATCCCTATGTGCGCGAGACCGTGTCGGATGCCATCGTTCGCGCCGGCTTCCCGCCAGTACTGCTGAATCCAGTCAATTTTGAGGCCCTTTTCCAGGCGCAAAAGCAACACGACTCCCAACAGGCCACCGGACTACCTGCGGTTGCTGCACCGGTGGTGACGCACTAACGCCACCTGATGCACAATATTGTCATGAAAAAATTCATGATTTGCCGAAGCGCCGCCTCCTTGTGGGCGGCGTTTTGCATAATGCCCACGCTTGCCTTGGCACAGGCAATGTCGGCGCAAACACCGCTGTTCGCATCCATAGGCGAGAAACCGGCAATCCTGTATGACGGGCTCTCGACCAAAGCGAACAAGATTTTCATTTTGTCGCGCTTGCACCCGGTTGAAGTGTTGGTGAAGCTCGACAAATGGACAAAAATACGCGATGTGGACAACACGATCGGCTGGATGGAAAACGCTTTTATTGGTGACAAGCGCACGGTACAGGTTGCCAGCAACACCGCCGAGATTCGAACCGTACCGAATGCCAATGCCGCCATTGTCTTTGAAGCACAGCGTGCAGTGATTTTGGAGCCGACCGGACCGCCCACCATTGACGGCTGGCTACCGGTTCGACACCGCGATGGCCCCTCCGGTTTTGTGCGGGTCACACAAGTCTGGGGCACATGAAACTTGCGGTGCTTGGTGCTGGCGCGTGGGGCACCGCGTTGGCGATTTCACTTTCACAAAAGCATGCAGTGACGCTCTGGGGACGCAACACTACACACCTCGCGGACCTCTCTGCTACGCGCAGCAACATGCGCTATCTGCCCGGCATCACTCTTTCGACATCGATAAGCATTGGGACCGATCTCGCTGCCACGCTCGAATATGCAGATTTGTCCTTGATCGCCACCTCAACTGCGGGCCTGGCGACAACGACCACGTTGATCCTTGAACACACGCCCATGATGCCGATTCTCTGGGCTTGCAAGGGATTCGATAAAACCACCGGCAAATTGCCGCACGAAACCGTCGGTCAATTGATCGGGGCAAAACCCGGTAGTCAATATGGTGCGCTGAGCGGCCCGAGCTTTGCGCTTGAAGTTGCCAAAGGCCTGCCTTGCGCTCTGACGCTTGCCGCTAACGATCTCGATTTTGCCCGCGAAATGGCTGCACTGCTTAATGGCCCGGCCCTGCGCATTTATTCAAGCGACGATCTGCTCGGCGTTGAACTGGGTGGCGCGCTAAAAAATGTAATGGCGATCGCTGCAGGCATTTGCGACGGCATGAATCTGGGCATGAATGCACGCGCCGCACTCATCACGCGCGGTCTTGCCGAGATCGTGCGTCTGGGCGTGGCGATGGGCGGGAAGCCCGAAACTTTTATGGGGCTGACCGGTTTGGGTGATCTTGTCTTGACGGCGACCGGTGATCTTTCGCGCAACCGTGCTGTCGGCATGCAGCTTGCGCATGGCAAAAATCTGCATGCCATTCTTGCCTCACTCGGTCACGTCGCTGAAGGCGTGAACTCCGCGCAAACCGCCTTGGCGCTGGCCAAATTGCACGCCGTGGATATGCCAATTACTGAGGCGGTGAACGCGGTACTGTTTGCGCACGCTGATCCGCTTGAAACAGTAAGACGCTTGTTGTCTCGAGATACCAAGGCTGAATCTGCGTGAGCGATAATGCGTTGCCCCATTGCAGCGCAGTGCTAATCTGCCATCCCTAAAAACTACCTGCGTTTTTAATGCTTCCGGAGCAAAAATCATGAATAGAAAATCCGTTGTCAAATCCGTAAAGGCGAAGCCTGCGTCCAAACGAGCTGTGAACAATGATGCTGTCAGGGAGGTCGCCCCGAAGGCCCTCATTGGCGCGGCGGCGGCACTGTCGAATTCACGCATTTCTGCCGCACAAAAAGCT
>JBKJMK010000133.1:0-15310 GCA_046596005.1 Usitatibacteraceae bacterium
CGGCCATAGAGTGTGCCCTGCGGGCCGCGTAAGATTTCGATGCGTGCCAGATCATAAATGTCGGAAAGGGCACCCTGTGGGCGTGCCAGATAAACATCGTCCAGATAAATGCCCACGCCCTGCTCGTATCCAGCCACCGGATCTTGTTGGCCGATACCGCGAATGAAGGCTGTGAGTGTGGTATTGGTTGCACGTGACGTTTTTAGTGTCGTATTGGGGATCAAGTCAGCCAGACCCGTAATATCCGGAATTCCCGCCTTCTCAAGCGCAGCGCCAGAAAACGCCGTCACCGCACCGGGAACATCTTGTATCAACTCTTCGCGTCGCCGCGCCGTCACCGTTACAACTTCGATTTTTTCGCTGTCGTCCGCCTTCGCCGGAGCGGGACTGGTAGGTGCCGTCTGCTGGGCCGACACTGAACCTGCACCAACAAACATTGCGGCAATAGCAATACTCATGTATTTCAGTTTCATGCTTCTCTCCTCATCAGGGGTTTTTGGTCGTATCTTTTGTAGAATTTCAGGCGCCGACTTGTCGATTTAGGCAAAGTCACGGTAAAATTCATTAGTTGTTGAATTAATCGTAACAAAGTATTTGCGTAAGTGCAAGGCGATGATGCGAAATCTGTCGGCACAAGTTGCATTGCTGCAACACAATCGGATGGCAACAAGGAGAAAACAATATGAAGTCCCGCTACTGGTTTGTCATTGCCATTGCATTTGAGGCGTCCCTCTTGTCCACGCTGGCGTTTGGCCAGGCTAAAGACATTCGCGTCGCGTTTATTTTCGACAAGACCGGTCCGCTGGAGGCCTATGTAAAGCAGACACAGGTCGGCCTCCAGTTGGGACTCGAATACGCGACCAACGGCACCATGATGGTTGCCGGCCGGAAGCTGGTGATTATGGAACGTGACAGTCAGGGCAAACCGGATGTGGCCAAGCTGCAACTGGCCGCAGCCTATGCCGACGATAAAGCAGATATTGCGATTGCCGCTACCGCGTCGGGCTCTTCGCTGGCAATGCTTCCGGTGGCGGAAGAATATAAAAAGATTCTGCTGATCGAACCCGCCGTAGCAGACTCCATCACGGGCGAAAAGTGGAATAAATATATTTTCCGCACGGGACGCAACAGTTCACAGGATGCGATCTCAAACGCTGTGGCGCAGGATAAACCCGGCGTAACCATTGCCACACTGGGGCAGGACAACGCGTTCGGGCGCGACGGGGTGAAGGCCTTCAAGGCCGCCCTTAAGCAGGCGAAAATTGTGCACGAAGAATATCTTCCGGCGGCCACCACCGATTTCACTGCTGGTGCACAACGCCTGATCGACAAGCTTAAGAACAAGCCTGGCCGAAAAGTCATCTGGATCATCTGGGCGGGTGCGGGCAGCCCGTTCAAGATTGCCGACCTTGATCTGAAACGCTACGGCATCGAAATCGCTTCCGGGGGAAACATCCTGCCGGCCATGTCTGTTTACAAGAATTTTCCCGGCATGGAAGGCGCCACCTACTACTATTACGATATTCCCAGAAATCCCCTCAATGCGATGCTCGTCAGCCGCCACATGGGAAAATTCAAGACGCCGCCAGACTTCTTCACCGCAGGTGGGTTTTCGGTGGCAATGGCCCTGGTAACGGCCGTGAAAAAAACCAATGGCGATACCAATACCGACACGCTCATCAAGGCGATGGAAGGCATGGACTTTGATACGCCGAAGGGAAAGATGACGTTCCGCAAAGAAGACCATCAAGCGCTACAGAGCATGTACCATTTCAGAATAAAAGTTGACCCGGCACTTACATGGGCGATTCCGGAACTGGTGCGCGAAATCAAGGCTGAGGATATGGATATCCCAATCCGCAATAAACGCTGATACCGCAATATTTCGAGGCTGTTATTTTTCATGAAGTCTCCGCGACAGGAGACACGCGTCACGTACGCGCAACACCGAGGAGAACATGATGCATTTCCAACAATGTCGTTTGGTCACCGCAACGCTTGCCTGTTTCGCAATCACTGCATTTGCAGCACCACTGCCACAGTTGAACATCGACAAGACGCAGACGACGATTTCCGGTGCTTCGTCCGGCGGCTATATGGCAGTGCAATTGCACGTTGCCTATTCGTCCCGTTTCCCGAAGGGTGCAGCCGTGATCGCAGGCGGCCCGTTCAATTGCGCCGACGGCTCGGTCATTAATGCGCTCACGCGCTGTCTGGGTAACGCTGCCATTCCGGTCGCTGACCTTGTGGCCACGACAAACAAATGGGCCAGGGAAGGTTCGATTGATCCAGTCAGCAATCTGGCGGCATCGAAGGTCTACCTGTTTTCCGGTGCCAACGACAGTGTGGTGAAAGAGGCGACGAGCAGTGCTTTAAAGTCTTACTATCAAAGCTTTTTGCCTGCAGCGAACATCATTCACAACAAAGAAATTGCGAGCGAACACGCCTTTGTCACTGATCACTTTGGTGCATCCTGCCTGACCAAGGCATCCCCGTTTATCAATAACTGCCAGTTCGATCTGGCAGGCGCGTTATTGCAGCACATGTATGGCCCGCTGACTGCGCGCAAAACTGGCGCTCTCGATGGAACCCTCGGCGAGTTCGACCAGCTTGCCTTCGCCAGCGGGCACGGCATGGGCGCGACCGGCTGGATATACATACCGAGGAACTGCGCTTCGGGTGCGCCGTGCCGCCTGCACGTCGCCCTGCATGGCTGCCGACAAAACAGCACTGACGTCGGCGACGCATTTGTGCGTAACGCCGGCTATAACCGCTGGGCCGACAGTAACGACATCGTCGTGCTGTATCCGCAAACCGGCAAGGGTGCGACCAATAGCTGCTGGGACTGGTGGGGCTACGACGACGCCAACTACGCAAAGAAATCCGCGCCGCAGATGATGGCGATCACGGCGATGATGGATCATGTGGCGCGCGGCGCAGTTTCGTCACCTGCACCGGTTACGCCAGCACCGGCGAAACGCTGAGCCCGCTACAGATGGCGTCTCTGGCAACTAAAGACTTGACCATCCGTTTTGGCGGTCATGTCGCCGTCAACGCCGTGAGCTGCGCGTTCAATCCCGGCACGTTGACTGCGATCGTCGGTCCCAACGGCGCAGGCAAGACCACCTATTTCAATTTAATCTCCGGCCAACTCCGCGCGAGCAGCGGCTCGGTCACGTTGAACGGACAGGATCTTACAGGGATGTCTGCCTCGGCGCGAACGCGCGCAGGACTGGGGAGGGCGTTTCAGCTCACCAACCTGTTCCCCCATTTGACCGTTCTGGAAAATGTGCGACTGGCAGTGCAAGCCACACGTGACGGTCCTCACCGTCGTGGATTGAATCTGTGGAGCATCTGGAGCGACCACAAAGCATTATCGATGCGGGCTGGCGATATCCTCGAATCGGTTTTGCTTCGAGACAAGGCCGAAAGTGTTGTCGCAAGTCTGCCCCACGGCGACCAGCGCAAGCTCGAAGTGGCGATGCTGATGGCGCTGGAGTCACAAGTATTCATGTTCGATGAACCGACTGCCGGCATGAGCGCCGCCGAGGTGCCTGCGGTACTCGACCTGATTCGCAAGCTGCGTGAAGACAAGACCAAGACGATTCTGCTGGTCGAGCACAAAATGGACGTGGTGCGGGAGCTCGCCGATCGCATTGTCGTGTTGCAGGATGGCAGGCTGGTGGCTGATGGCGAACCTGCGGAAGTGATCGCGTCAAAGGTTGTGCAGGAAGCCTACCTTGGCGTGCGCGAGGAAGCAGCATGAATCGCGAGGCGCTAGACAAAAACCAGGCGGTCGACAATATTCTGACACTTGAGGGCGTACACACAAAAATCGAGGCGTATCACATCCTGCACGGTGTTGATCTTGCCGTGCCGCGCGGTGAGTTAACGATGCTGCTGGGCCGCAACGGTGCCGGCAAGACCACGACATTGCGCACCATCATGGGCCTGTGGCGCGCGGCTACGGGAAAAATCACCTTTGCTGGCAATGACCTTAAGGGATTGTCCACACCACAGATTGCCGCGCTCAATATCGCCTACGTGCCGGAGACAATGGGCATTTTCGCCGACCTTACCGTCAAGGAAAACATGCTGCTGGCGGCGCGTGCGGCAAAACGCGCGAGCGATATGGATGACGTTCGTCTGAAATGGATTTTTTCGCTGTTCCCCGCCATTGAAAAGTTCTGGAACTACCCAGCCGGCAAACTTTCCGGTGGCCAGAAACAGATGCTGGCAGTGTCGCGCGCCATCGTTGAGCCGCGCGAATTGTTGATCGTCGACGAACCGAGCAAAGGGCTGGCCCCCGCAATAATCAACAACATGATCGACGCCTTCGCCGAACTAAAGGCGAGCGGCGTGAGTATTCTGCTGGTCGAACAAAATATCAATTTCGCCAAGCGCCTCGGCGATAGCGTCGCGATCATGGATAACGGTCGCGTGGTGCATGCGGGCACGATGCGCGCGTTTGCCGACGACAAGGACTTGCAACACTCTCTGCTGGGACTATCGCTATGAAACACACGATCTTGCAAAGCGACCTGGACTGGAAGCCGTTGGCGCTGGTGCCGGTGTTGGCGCTGCTGGCGTTGCCCCTGATTGACTCTGGTTCAACATGGCTCACGCTTACCGTCGCCGGACTCGCGATGGGCATGATTATTTTCATCATCGCCTCCGGCCTCACGCTGGTGTTCGGACTGATGGATGTATTGAATTTTGGCCACGGGGTTTTCATTGCGCTCGGTGCCTTTGTCGCCACCAGCGTATTCGGCGTGATGGGCGACTGGACCGCGTCGCAGGAATTATGGCGAAATCTGGTGGCGGTGTTTTCGGCAATGCTGATCGCAATGATGGCGGCGGGCGCCATTGGTCTCGCCTTCGAGCGCTTCATCGTGCGGCCAGTGTACGGCCAGCATCTCAAGCAAATCCTCATTACCATGGGCGGCATGATTATCGGCGAGGAACTCATCAAGGTGATATGGGGAACGCAACAGATTCCGCTGGCGCTGCCGGAAGCGCTGCGCGGTTCGCTGCTGGTCGGGGATGCTGCGATTGAAAAATTTCGGTTGGTTGCGGTGATGGTCGGGCTGGTGGTTTTTGGTGTGCTTGCATGGATATTGACTCGTACCAAGGTCGGGCTGTTGATCCGCGCAGGTGTGGAGAATCGCGAGATGGTTGAGTCGCTGGGCTATCGCATCAAAAGACTGTTCATTGGCGTGTTCGTCGTCGGCAGCGCCCTGGCAGGCCTGGGTGGCGTGATGTGGGGCATGTACCAGCAAAACGTCACCCCGCAGATCGGCGCGCAGGTCAATGTGCTGATATTTATTGTCATCATCATCGGTGGGCTTGGATCCACCGGCGGCGCACTGATCGGTGCGTTATTGGTTGGCCTGATGACAAATTACAGCGGTTTTCTTGCGCCCAAGGTGGCACTGTTTTCCAACATTGCGGTGATGGTGGCCGTATTGTTATGGCGACCGCAGGGCGTTTATCCGGTCACCAACAGGTGAGGACCGAAATGTTCAATCGGCTGCTTTCGCGGGACCTTCCCCGTAGCCGCATCCTGGCGGCGGTGTTGGTTCTGCTGTTGCTGGCGCTGGCGTTTGCGCCATTCATTTTTCCCGGTGTCAAAGCCCTGAGCATTGCCGCCAAGGTGCTGGTGTTTCTGGTGCTGGTGGCAAGCTTCGATTTGTTGCTGGGCTATACCGGTATCGTGAGCTTTGCCCACACGATGTTTTTTGGTATTGGTGCTTACGGTATTGCCATCGCCTGCACGCGGCTCGGCGCGACCTGGGAAGCGGTGGCCGTTGGCATCGCAGGGTCGTTGGGATTGTCGCTCTTGCTGGCGCTGCTCATTGGCCTCTTTTCCTTGCGGGTGCGGGCAATCTTTTTCGCCATGATCACACTGGCTGTCGCATCTGCTTTCCAGACACTTGCCTCGCAGCTATCGGATTTCACAGGCGGCGATGATGGCCTCAACTTCAAGTTGCCGGATTTCCTTTCTGCCGGTTTTTCTTTCTCAGAAGCGCCGTTTCTTGGCGTTGCACTGAACGGCCGTTTACTTTGTTACTACCTGCTTTTCTTCACCGCGTTGGCCTCGTTGCTCGCCATGGTGCGTATCGTTAACTCACCGTTCGGCCGCGTGCTGCAGGCGATTCGTGAAAATGAATTTCGCGCCGAGGCCATCGGCTATCGGGTTGTTATCTACCGAACAATTTCCAGCGTGCTCTCCGCCTTGTTTGCCACGCTTGCGGGAATCATGCTGGCGTTCTGGCTGCGTTACAGTGGGCCAGATACGTCTCTATCGTTCGAGATCATGATGGATGTACTGCTGATTGTCGTGATCGGTGGCATGGGTACCATTTACGGTGCTGCCGTTGGCGCCGCGCTGTTTGTGGTCGCGCAAGGCTACCTGCAAGACCTGTTGAAGCTGGGAAGTGATGCGAGCGCCGGCCTGCCATGGATGTCCGCACTGCTGTCGCCAGATCGCTGGCTGTTATGGCTCGGTGTTTTGTTTGTACTGTCGGTGTATTACTTTCCGACCGGTATTGTCGGACGCCTGCGAGAGAATACCGCCAAACGCGATGTGATGAGGGTTTAGCACTAGGGAGCCTCTGCGGCATTGCCAGAGCTCCTGCCGGACTGTTTGTATGCCTGCGCTACATTACCCAGGCAAAGCTCAACTGGATCACCTACGAGCTTAATAGCCGGCCCCGAAAACGCCTTGGCTGGCTCAGCCCCGCTAAGCTACTATTCAACATGATCGCCGCACCGACATGTTGAACACCAACCTGCCAAAATGCTTGAAAAAGCGCGTCGACTCTTGAGTTTTATGATGACCCCGACTATCGGCGCGCTTAAAACTTAACAATAGCAGTTGAATTCGAGCCTGTCAGGAACAATGTAACTTTAATCTCGCCGGCACAAATTGTTTCCGAATGGGCGTTGTCTGTCCTCTGCGATAATACCCTCTTCTAAAATTACACAAGCCCCATGATCGCCACCCCAATCAGTATCGCCCAATCCACATTGCTGGCACCGTACGGCCTGAACGAATCTGCGATCGAATCCGTGTTCGGTGAAATCCTAACTCACGATGCCGATTACGCAGATTTGTATTTCCAGTATTCGCGCTCAGAGGGTTGGAGCCTCGAGGAAGGTCACGTCAAGTCCGGCAGCTTCAACATCGACCAGGGCGTTGGCGTGCGCGTGGTTTCAGGTGAAAAAACCGCGTTTGCTTATTCGGATGACATCAGCCACGAGGCGCTGTCCTCAGCTGCTGCTGCCACACGCAGCATTGCGCGCGCTGGCGCGGATGGTAAGGCCAAAGCCGCGAAGTCGCAAACGAAAGCGGGCCGCACGCTTTACACGCCGGCTGATCCAGTCTCGTCGTTTGACGATGCTGATAAGGTGCGCATTCTCGAGCGCCTTGAACAATTCGCCCGCAATATCGACCCTCGCGTGAAAGAAGTGATGGGACGGCTTTCTGGTGATTACGATGTTGTGATGGTCGCGAGAAGCGATGGCGTAATGGCTGCTGACGTGCGTCCGCTGGTACACATCGGGCTCACGGTGATCGCAGAACAGAATGGACGTCGCGAACAGGGGCATACCGGTGGCGGCGGGCGATATGACTACCGCTATTTCACCGATGAAATTTTGAAGAGCTACGCCGAAGGTGCGGTGCGTGAGGCGCTGATCAACCTCGATGCCAAACCCGCGCCGGCAGGACCGATGACTGTCGTGCTTGGCTCGGGTTGGCCGGGCATTTTGCTGCACGAAGCGGTGGGCCATGGTCTCGAAGGCGATTTCAACCGCAAAGGTTCCAGCCTGTTCGCGGGACGCATTGGTGAACGTGTCGCCGCCAAAGGGGTTACTGTGGTTGATGATGGCACCATTGCAGACCGTCGCGGCTCGCTCAATATTGATGACGAAGGCAACATCACCCAACGAAACGTGTTGATTGAGGACGGTATCCTGAAGGGTTATATGCAGGATTCGCTCAACGCGCGGCTGATGAAAACTCCTGTGACCGGAAATGCGCGGCGTGAATCATATGCGCATATTCCGATGCCGCGCATGACCAATACTTACATGCTTAATGGCAACAAAACCCCTGAAGAAATCATTGCGAGTGTGAAACACGGGCTGTATGCTGCCAATTTCGGGGGCGGGCAGGTCGATACCACCAGCGGTAAATTTGTGTTCTCGGCGTCGGAGGCCTATATGATCGAAAACGGAAAAATCTCCTACCCGGTCGTCGGTGCGACGCTGATAGGCAATGGAATCGAATCGCTAAAACATATCACCATGATCGGCAACGATATGCGGCTCGATAGTGGCGTTGGCGTCTGTGGCAAGGAAGGGCAGAGCTTGCCGGTAGGTGTTGGACAACCGACATTGCGCATGGAGGGTCTCACTGTAGGCGGTACCGGTTAAACGCCCCGTCCTTTATCAGGCCCGCATCCAATTTCCCCGTTTGTTCGTAAACTTATTCATGAATTCGCGACCAAAGACGTATAAAACGAGGAAAAACATATGAAACGTCGTACCTTCTTGTCAGGCTTGTTCGCTTCCGCAGGTACCCAGGTGTTCGCCAAAGCGGTCTACGCGCAAGGCAAACCGGTTGCGCCGACTGCGGCGCAGATCAAGCTAGCCCTCCAACAAGCCAATCAAACGCCCATGAAAATCGAAAAAATGGCATTGCCAAACACTGAGTGGAAAAAACGCCTTTCCTCCGCTCAATTCAACGTGCTGAGAGACGAAGGTACTGAACGTGCTTTTTCGAGCAATCTGAACGACGAAAAGCGCAAAGGCGTGTTTCACTGCGCAGGCTGTGACTTGCCTGTCTACTCGTCGGAAATGAAATTTGACAGTGGTACCGGCTGGCCGAGTTTTTTCACCACGCTGCCCGGTGCATTTGAGAAAAAGACCGATTTCAAGATGATCTACCCGCGTTCCGAATACCATTGCGCCCGCTGCGGTGGACATCACGGACATGTGTTTAGCGATGGTCCGCAACCGACGGGACAACGTTGGTGTAATAACGGGGTTTCACTGGTCTTCAAGCCAAGCGCGGCATAATTTAACCAGGGTGACTTGTCGCTTCGGCAGCCATTGCAGTGCTAGCGACGACGGCACAATCGATGCTGGTTGCACGCGGGTAAGCGTGTGGACACTGCTTAATGAGACAAAAAACGCGCCTTCGCCCAAGAGGTGCGCCATTCATTGCGGTAGATCAGCGCGGATATCGATTTGCGTCGAAGCCTCAAAACTTGCGCACTGCACAAAAACCCTGCTAGTATCCGTTACATGAATCCCTGCGCTTTTTATTTCTGGTACACCTATTTTTCGATGCCTATGGCGGAGAAAGGTTAGTGCGCAAGAGTTAAGTGCACCATAATTTCTAAAAACCGCCAGCCTTTGACGCTGGCGTTTTTTTTGCCGGTCGACAAGGCGGCAATTAAAGTTGGAATGCAAAATGACGACTACAAACTTAAAACCATCCGCTGTTAAACCCAAGCTGCAAGTTGTCCAATCGGAGCGCGACATGGCCTATAACACCGACGACGTGCGTATTCGCGGCGTCAAGGAGCTCACGCCGCCTTCATATCTGATGCGCGAATTTCCCGTCACCGATCAGGCATCGTCGACGGTGTATCGTGCGCGCGAAGAAATTCACCGCATCATGCACCGCGGCGATGATCGCTTGCTGGTGATCGTTGGGCCCTGCTCAATCCACGACTATGACGCAGCGATGGAATACGCGACGCGCCTTCAGGCAACCCGACTGAAGCTTGAGGCCGATCTCACCATCGTCATGCGGGTTTATTTTGAAAAGCCACGTACCACTGTGGGCTGGAAGGGGTTCATCAATGATCCCGATATGAATGAGAGCCACGATATCAACAAAGGGTTGCGCTTATCGCGCAAGTTACTGCTCGATATCAATTCGCTGGGACTCGCGGCGGCGACTGAGTATCTTGACTTGATCTCGCCGCAGTATTTTGCCGACCTGATCGCGTGGGGTGCGATTGGCGCGCGTACCACCGAGTCGCAATCGCATCGACAACTCGCCTCGGGGCTTTCCTGCCCGGTCGGCTTCAAGAACGGCACGGATGGCAACATCAAGATCGCGGTGGACGCGATTAAGGCGTCGTCGACCCCGCACCACTTTCTATCGGTAACCAAGGACGGGCATTCGGCAATTTTCTCGACCGCTGGAAACGAAGATTGTCACATTATTCTGCGCGGCGGCAAGGCACCAAATTTTGATGCGGCCAGTGTTAATGCGGCCTGTGAGGAATTAGCCAGGGCGGGCTTGGCACAACGTGTGATGATCGATTTTTCTCATGCAAATTCGAGCAAGAACCATCAAAAGCAGATGGACGTATCGAGCGATGTAGCCACGCAACTCGCCGGAGGCGATCAACGTATTGTTGGCGTCATGGTGGAAAGTCACCTGAACGCCGGACGACAGGACATCACGCCGGGTAAAGCGCTGGAATACGGCGTATCAGTCACCGATGCCTGCGTAAATTGGTCTGATACTGAAACGCTGCTGAACCAGCTCGCAGCTGCGGTGCGCGAGCGCCGCCTGCATACGACTACACAGGAATAGCAGTGGCGACCGAACTTCGCATCCTCGGACGTCATCAGGCCGATGAACACGACACCAGTTTTACGTACAACGGCGTGACGTTTTCGCAGGACAATCTGCACACGTTTGCGGGTCTGAATGCCGTCGACACGCGTGATTTTGTCGAGCAGACTTTCGCCTGCCTGCGCGATCACGGTCAGGTATGCGCGCGCATGGGGGCATACAAACCGCGCACCAGCCCGTATTCATTTCAGGGCATGGGCAGTGAATGTTTGCCGTGGGTATTTGATCTCGCTGGAAAGTACGGCATCAAGGTGATCTCCATGGAGGTCACCAGCGAGACGCATGTCGACGAGATCAATGCGGCGCTTGATCAAACAGGAAATCCGACCGGTGTGATGTTGCAGATCGGCACGCGAAACACGCAGAATTTTGAATTGCTCAAAGCGGTTGGTCGCCAGCAGAAATTGCCAATCCTGTTGAAACGGGGTTTCGGCATCACGCTCGACGAATCCTTGATGGCGGCGGAGTATTGCGCATCCGAAGGCAACACCAAAATTGTTTTTGGTTTACGCGGCATGAAAACAAATTTTGGTGACCCGCATCGTAATCTCGTCGATTTTAGCCATGTCCCTGTGGTGCATCGATTGACGCGCATGCCGGTATGCGTCGACCCCTCGCATTCGGTCGGCATTCGCGCGGCGTCGCCGGACGGAATACTCGATGTCTTCCACGTCGCGGTGCAAGGTGTGGTTGCGGGTGCCAACATGCTGCTCGTTGACATGCACCCGAACCCCCAAAAAGCGTTGGTGGATGCGGCGCAAGCAATCACGTTGCAGGAGTTGCCGTATTTCCTCGAAGATGTCGCGATAGCGCGAGAAGCTTATGAGAAACGTCGTGTGTTGGCGGCAAAGGTGCGTAGTGCCGGGCTGAGGGACGCGAGCAGGACGGCGTGATGCCGCTTCCTCGATTTATTCGGCTGGGCACGTCGCTTTGCGTTGCCACCGTTCTGCTATTGAAATCCCTTCAGGCTGCAGCGGTTGGTACCGGTCCGCCGATACATGACGATGCCGGTCGCTCCAAGGCAATAACCTACTCTGCCAAACGTATCGTTGCACTGGCACCTTCATTGACTGAACTCGTATACGCGGCAGGCGCGCATGAACAACTGGTTGGCGTCTCCGCCTATAGCGATTTCCCCGAAGCGGCGAAACTCAAACCACAGGTAGCCGACGCAACAGGCGTATCTTTTGAAGCGCTGTTGGCGTTGAAGCCGGATTTGGTGTTGGCGTGGAAGGGAGGCACAAGACCAGCGGATATTGCGCGGCTGGATTCGCTTGGGGTGAACGTGTTTGTGATTGAAATTCGCACTCTCGCTGATGTTCCGCGGGTCATGAGGACAATTGGCAAGTTGCTCGGTCGACCGCAACTCTCGGATGTGCCAGAACGGTTTGCCGCGATGTTTGAATCGAAACTGGAAAAACTGCAGACGACCGCCAAGGGTAAGTCCCCGGTACGGGTGTTTTTTGAAATCTCTCAATCGCCGCTCATGACAGTCAATGGCCACCATTTCATTTCCGAGACTATACGGCTTTGCGGCGGAGAAAATGTTTTTTCAGATGTCGCACAAATGGTCATTGAACCGTCGCGCGAGGTGCTGCTTCAGCGCGGCGCGGATGCGATCCTGCGCCCTGCGTCGAATCAAAAGGATGTGGTGCGCGACGCAACACTTTACGCGGGCCTTGAGGCCTACCACAGCGCCAGAATTTATCCGTTGAATGCTGATTGGATCCTGCGCCCGGGGCCACGTGTCTTGTTAGCAGCACAGGAAATTTGCGCGGCACTGGATAGCGCGCGCGTGAACATGGCTGCGGGCACAGGGGCAAAACGGTAGTTTATTGTTCAACGTGATGGCGGGAATGTTTGTGACTCCCACAGATCCCGGATTACCCGGCTTACAGCCTGTCAGGGTATTCCTGGTTGCGATCACAGCAATTCCCTTTGAATTACGGTCTGTATGGGTTGTTAGGATGCCGATCACGGCGATCAGGGATGCCGTCGCCGTCACGGTCCCAGCGTCCGCGATTGAAATACCAGCCGTTGCCGCGCTGCTCCCATCGATGTGGCTGATAAACATAGCCGCGCCGCTCGCGGACCCAGCTGCCGGCCACCCACACATGATGGTGACCACGCCACTTCCAATAACCTGGCACCCAAATGTAGCCGCGGCGATGGGCGGGAATGATTTCATGTCGGAGGGGTGGCGGTCCGACTTGTACCGATAGCCCGCCCGAGGGTGATGCCTCGCTGCGGGTTGCGTAGGTGGCCGACATTGCAGCCGAGCCAAGTGTCAGCGTAACGAGTAGTGCTGATACCAGTTTTTTTCGTTTAGACATGATTAGTGCCTCCATGTGGCAATGCAACAACTGTTTGTAACGCCGTACTTTGCTGCCACTCCTGCGATCGGTCGGCCGGCGATCACGTCTGTACTAACGCGAGGGATGCCTTGCGGGTTACCGAATCTCATTGCTGAAAATTGTAATCAGACGTAACGGACGCCAGCGGGTCATGGTGGTGTCGTTTGTCCAGGAAGCGACGCCGACAGCGTTCACATCATGTTTCACACATGCCAGCTTATACGTTACGCTTACGCATCCAGCAAAAAAGGGCGGCGATGGTTAACGCAAATACAGATATAAATGCACGTGCGCAGCTGATTGAAGAACTCAACGCGCGTCCGGCATCCGAAGCGGCCAAACAGCTTGGTGAGATCGATGCATCGACTGCATACGAAGCGCTGGCGGCACTGAACCCTGCTTTTGCGCAGGATATTCTTGCCGAGTTGCCCAACGCGCAGCGCCAAGGCATCATTAATGCTGCACCGCCGGAAATTGCCCGGCAACTGACACAAAACCAGTCATATGCACAAGGTGCGCTAGGCCGGTTAATGGAACCGGCTTATGGCGTGTTCGCGCCGACGACCACGGTTGCCGGTGCGATTGTGGCATTGCGTTCGCTGATCAAATCCGCCTTCATCACCTATGGCTACGTTACCGACGAGCAAGGCAAATTGCTCGGTATTGTCACAATGCGGGACCTCCTGTTTGCCGACCATGACAAAACGCTTGGCGAGATCATGCTGACGGACGTCTTTGCGCTAAGTCCGCAAATTCAGATTTCAGATGCAATGCGCCTGACCCTGAATCGACACTATCCGGTTTATCCCGTCTGCGATGAGCGGGGCACGCTGTTGGGATTGGTGCGAGGTCAAACAATTTTTGAATCGGAGGCGTTCGAGATCACGGCACAGGCCGGTCGCATGGTGGGCGTGGATAAAGAAGAGCGCATCTCCACACCAATGATGCAAAGTTTCAAGTTTCGTCACCCGTGGCTGCTGCTGAACCTGCTGACCGCATTTCTCGCCGGCGGTGTGGTGGCGATGTTTCAGGGCACCATCGACAGGCTGGTCATTCTCGCCGCGTTCCTGCCAGTGTTGGCGGGACAATCCGGCAATACCGGCTGTCAGGCCATGGCGGTTACGTTACGCGGCATTACTCTTGGCGAGATCAAGCCTGGCGATGGCCGTGCGCTGGTGTTCAAGGAAGGTTTGCTGGGTGCCATGAACGGTGCGCCGATCGGCGTGATCGCTGGCGTCGCAATGTACATCACGGCGACCGCGCAGCATTCAACGCACGCCATGATGCTGTCACTGGTGACATTTTTAGCAATGGTGGGTGCATGCATGGTCAGCGGTATTTCCGGTGCGATCGTGCCGTTGACATTGAAGCGCTACGGTGCCGATCCCGCGACCGCTTCGAGTATTTTCCTGACAACGTCAACTGATATCGTCAGTATGGGTCTGTTGCTGGGACTGGCGACGGTACTGGTACGCTGACACATTGGAATGTGCCGTACACCTGAGTAAACGCTAGCATTGGCGAGGCTCTCAGGGCAAAAAGTACCTGAAAGACTTACCAGTGTTAGAGATTACACATTTTCCAGGTTGCAGGCTTTACCCAAGCAAGCTCATCCAGGCCTGCGTTACTACCCGCCGTTCATTGACAAGTTCAACCGGCGAAATCCACGTTTTAAGTTCATTGTTATTGCGCGCAAGGTGCTGCCTCTCCCGATAGGCGAGGTAAGCCTTGCCGACCTTGGCGGCGGTGTCCTCATCGAGAATACCCAACGCGGCTGCGCGGGTGAGCAGGGCAAAATTGCCGAGATTGCCAAGGAATTCTGGATGCTCGTGCGAATACGCAAGGATCAGGTATTGGACGATGAACTCGACATCGACAATGCCGCCACGTGTGTGTTTGAGGTCAAGCTGCTCAGCGCGATCTTTTTTTTCGGCGCGCATTTTTTCGCGCATCGCAATGATCTCAGCGCGGAGTTTTATTTTGTCGCGTGCCATTGCGAGTACCTCATGGCGTATGGCGTCGAATGGCCCCGTCAGCGCTGCGTCTCCGGCGCAGAAACGCGCACGCGTCAACGCCTGATGTTCCCAAGTCTGTGCGCGATGCAGTTGATAATCGCGAAACGCATCGACTGGGGACACCAGCAGCCCCGAGATGCCATCTGGTCGCAGCCGCAAATCGGTTTCGTATAGCACGCCGCCGGCGGTCATTGTGTTGAGCCAGCCGTTAAGCCTTTGCGCGAGCTTGGGAAAGTTTTCGGCGCCGACTGCAATCATCGGGTCAAACAGGAACACGA
>JBKJMK010000258.1:0-5684 GCA_046596005.1 Usitatibacteraceae bacterium
AAAAGCAGGCGGCAGCGACAGACGGGCTTGAGGCCGGGCTGGAAAGCCTGGACGAGCGCAGTCGACATATCATTAAATCGCGCTGGCTGGTACAAGAAGGTGATGGCAAAGAGAAAACGTTGCACGAACTCGCTGATGAATTTGGCGTCTCGGCGGAGCGTATTCGCCAAATCGAAACAAAGGCGATGCAAAAGATGAAGGCCGCGTTAAGCGATTACGACGCGATACGGTAGACAATCAAGTGATCAGCGAAAGGGCTGCGCATCTGCGTGGCCCTTTTTGTTTTTTTGTACATTTGCCATTCATTGATTAAACTAAGTCCCTGTGGGCGCGCGCTCATCAAGCACACCCCGACAATCCCTCGAAGGATTTCATCATGTCCCTGAATAAGCCCACGCCGCTGTTTCGTAAGGATGATGGCAGTGACGAGGATTCAACTAATTCTGATTTACCGGGTTTGCCGGCGTCGCAGCGCATTCGCTTACGCCTCGACCTTGCCAATCACCGCTACAACGCGAACGACAACATTTCCGCCTTTCTGAAAGAGGGCGAGGTAGATGAATTGAAATTGGAAGTCGAGGCGAAGATGGCCGAAGTATTAAAAAGCCTGGTAATTGATACCGACACCGACCACAACACGGCGGAAACAGCCAAACGCGTTGCTAAGATGTATTTGACCGAAGTATTTAAGGGTCGCTATGAGCCGATGCCGCCGGTAACTGAGTTTCCTAACGTCGAGCATTTGAATGAACTAATGATTGTTGGGCCGATCACTGTGCGCAGCGCTTGCTCGCATCATCTTTGTCCGATCGTCGGCAAGGTGTGGATAGGCATCATGCCCAACGGCCATTCCAATCTGATCGGACTGTCCAAGTACGCGCGCATTTGTGACTGGGTGATGAGCCGGCCGCAGATTCAGGAAGAGGCAGTCACACTGCTTGCGACCATCTTGCAGGACAAGGTCAAACCAGACGGCCTTGCTATCGTGTTTGAAGCGGTGCACTTTTGCATGCACTGGCGCGGCGTCAAAGACGCTGATTCGCTCATGACCAACAGTGTGATGCGCGGCTCGTTCCTGAAAGATCCCAATCTGCGACGTGAATTTCTCTCGCTGCTGAGCAAGAAGAGTAGTTAAAACCTTACCTGAATAACGGAGAACACCATGCTGGTGCGTTTGCTGTATGCAAGCCGGGCTACTGACGATGTTTCGCAGGAAGAGTTGCTGAAAATTTTGTCGCAGTCCAAGGCTCACAACCCGGAAAGTAGTATCACGGGCGTGCTTTGCGTAAGCGGGCGCATCTTTTTGCAAGTGCTCGAAGGGGGACGCATGCAGGTTAACGCGCTCTACAACCACATTGCCTCAGATCCCCGTCACACGGACGTGGTGATACTGTCCTACGACGAAATCAGTGAAAGAAAATTCGCCTGCTGGTCGATGGGCCTGGTAAATCTGGAGCGTATCAATCCGTCCTTGCTGCTCAAGTATTCGGAGTCGGCCAGCCTCGATCCGTACTGCGTTTCAGGCAATGCATCAATGGCGCTATTCGACGAATTGATGGCCACGGCGGCAATCATGGGACAGGCCAACCCATCGTCTTCGACGACACGCTAGCACCCTGTGTATCAAGCCTTGGCGGCAATAACCTGTATTTCTACCTTGTATGCGGGCCTCGCGAGCCTTGCCTCGACTGTTGCCCTGGGCGGCGTCGCGCCGACGACGACCCATGCATCCCACGCTGCGTTCATCCCCGGGAAATCCGCCATATCGGTGATGTAGATCGTTGTGGACAGGATTCTTGTTTTGTCGCTACCCGCCTCCGCCAACAGCTTGTCAATGGACGCGAGAATTTGATTCGTCTGGCCAGTTATATCCTGCGAAGTGTCTGCTGCGACCTGACCAGCGAGATATATTGTGCCGCTATGAACAGCCATTTCCGACAGGCGCGGGCCAACGTGAAATCGTTGAATACTCATGGTTGATATCTCCAAATCATTTCTTAAAGTAGTTTCCTGATATCGGGTGCAATCTTGTCTGCCCCCAGGCCGTAATTGATGAACAATCGTAGGCGCCCCTGCGGATCAAAGACCAACGAAGCGGCGGTGTGATCTACCGAGTAACTATCGGCGGTCTTGCCTGGCACCAAACGGTAGAAAATCTTGAAGTCCCGTGCCACTTTTTCCGTTGCCGCAGGGTTCCCATACAAGCCGAAAAACGTTGGATGGAAAGATGGCACGTATTTAGACAACAATTCCGGGGTATCCCGCACTGGGTCCAGCGTAACAAACAACACCTGCAGCCGCTCTGCATCCTTGCCAAGGAATTGCATGACCTGCTTCATCTCAGAAAGTGTGGTTGGGCAAACATCCGGGCAATGCGTGTAGCCAAAAAATATTACCACCACCTTGCCGCGAAAATCCGCCATGGTGCGCGGCTTTCCGGTGTGATCAGTCAAACGAAAATCATTGCCATAACCCTCGATGCCGGTGATATCAAGCGAATTGAAAACAGGCTTGCTTTCACACCCGGCAAGTACAAGGCAAAGTGAACAAAGCGCGGCAATGACGACGCGCATCGTTAGCCCAGCACTAACGGCGCGTAATGGTCGACCAGCAGTGCGGCAAACAACAACGACAGATACAAGATTGAAAACGCAAACGTTCGTTTTGCAAGCGCGTCGCTGTAGTGCCGCAAAAGCTTCACGGCGTAGTACAGGAAGACCCCATCCAGCACAACGGCGGACAGGAAATAAATCCAGCCAGCCATGCCCACGGCAAACGGCAGGAGCGTCGCGGCCGATAGCAGTAAGGTGTACAGCAAAAGGTGCAGCTTGGTGAATGCGTCGCCGTGAGTCACCGGCAACATCGGCACACCGGCTTTGGCATATTCATTTTTTCTATACAACGCCAGCGCCCAAAAATGCGGAGGCGTCCAAGCAAAAATGATCAGAAAAAGCAGTAACGCGTTAGGATCCACAACGCCTGCTACAGCGGCCCACCCGAGCACCGGCGGCATGGCACCTGAAGCGCCGCCGATAACAATATTTTGCGGTGTAGCGGGCTTCAGAATTATGGTGTAAATGATTGCGTAGCCAACGAAGGTCGCGAGCGTTAACCACATCGTGAGTGGGTTCACGAATCGATAAAGTACGATCAGACCGGCACCACCAACGATGCCTGCGAGTAACAGGATTTGCCGGCTTGTGATGGAACCAATCACAGTAGGTCGCGCGCGCGTGCGCGCCATTTTCCGGTCGATCTGTTGTTCGACCAAACAGTTAAATGCCGCCGCCGCGCCTGCGACCAGCGCAATACCGATTGTGCTCACGAGCATCAGTGTCACGTCCCAAGGCATACCCACCGGGTAGGCCAGCATCATCCCGATGATCGCCGTGAACACGATGAGAGAATTGACCCTTGGCTTTGTCAACTCCAGAAACTGTGCCAGGACATTTGGCTGAGGATGGGTGGCAATCTGTTGAGACATTTCAGGAGTCAGTATCGATGATCAAAGAGACGCAAGTTAATCAACACAAGAAGGGCAAACAAAATGGCGGCAACACCGTTGTGTGCAACCGCAACAGCAAGCGGCAGGTTAAACAGCACATTGGAGACGCCCAGCAATACTTGTATGGTGAGCAACACAAGCAGCATTTTCGCTGCTTTTTTACCAGATACTATTTTCATCAGTGCAAACGCGAAACCACCGACTATCAATACTGCAAACACCGCACCCAATCGATGCGTCCAATGGATCGCACGCAATGCCTCCAGTTTCAGTAACTCGCCATCCGGACCGATGCCCAGAGGACGAACAATATGAAAGGCGTTCGCAAAATCCATTGAGGGCATCAGCTTACCGTCGCACAGTGGAAAATCAGCGCATGCCAGTGCGGCGTAGTTAGTGCTTACCCAACCACCCAGCGCAATTTGTGCAAATAGAACGACCAGTGCCAGCAGCGCAAATATTCGCAAACCCTTGGGCGCAATTATACCTTTTGCCCAATCTGGAGGACCCGACTGGCCCGCGGCCTGTTGCCAGTGCAGCCATGTCAACAGGGCAAGGATGATGATGCCGCCCAACAAGTGTGACGTGACGATCGCCGGCTTCAAAAGCATTGTCACTGTCCACGCACCGAGGGCTGCCTGAAAAATCACGGCGCAACTTAGCAGGGTGGCAAGCAATGGCGATTGGTTCCAGGCATGCCGGTTGCGCCAAGCCGAGAACATGATCGCGGCGATCAACGCCCCAACGACCATGGCAAGGTACCGATGCACCATTTCCGTCCATGCTTTTGCCATCGACACCGGCCCTCCGGGTTGAATCGCCTCGGCAGCACGGATGGCATCTACCGAGTGATGCGGCGTCAGATTGCCATAGCAACCCGGCCAGTCAGGACATCCCAGCCCCGCGTCGGACAGCCTCACAAAGGCACCTAGGATTACCAGGGCAAACGTCATCGCCATCGTCAGCCCAACGAGTTTGCGAAACCGAACGTTATCGCGCTTTACCCATACGAAGGCGGCAAAAATAATTGTAATTGTGATGCCACTAATCAGCCCTTGTTCAACTGCGTTCATTTTCATTCTGCGCTGTGCCTCTGCTCCATATGCTACGGTCAACCGATCTGCGATGCTTTAAGTACCCGCTGCAGGTCTTTGGCAATCAGCTTTACATCGGCATCTGCACCGTAGCGCATAAAAATATTACCCAGGGGATCCACCGCATAAAAAAAATCCCGGCCATTACTGGGGTCTTGCATCTGGGTAGGAAATTTGGACAGCCACGGCATCGATTTCGCAGATACCCACGCGGTTCCCCGATAACGGTTGATCAATTCATCTGATGGTTTACTGTCGTCGTCGATCAGTATCACGCGTACGATGCGGTCCATTTCTCGCCCGACAATCAGCCGCGATTGGCGCATCGCAAAAAGTTTTTGCTCGCACGCCGCGCCGCATGCACCGCTATCACGTGTGATGATCAACCATTTTCCGCGTAGCCCCTGCTCTCCAGCGCCTTGCGCGGCATCGGTGCCATCCAAAATGCTCAACGGCACTGATGGCAAATTAATCACCGGGGAAATCAGTTCCCCGTAGTTGCTAGTCTTTGTTGGCGGGAACCAATAAAACGCCGCAAACGAAGCCAGTGTTGGCATCGCAAACAACGCCATCATCAGCACAAGTTTCGTGCGGGGGCTCATCATTGCTTCCCTTCGCTATTGGCCGGCCTTTGCGGCAAACCGCGTTCGAACTTTAAGTTAAGCGCAACCCACAGAACAGCGACGGTCATTGCCAACGAATACCATGTCAGCATATATTCGATATGCTTTTCTTCTCGTGCATCCGGACGCTCTAAAACAGGCTTTAGTGGCGGGGTAGCCACTTTTGCCAGCAAAATCAGCGGCAGTACATCAAGGTTACTTGCCGCACGATAGCGTTCAATTGTGAGGTTTTGCCACACGTTGCCCTGAATGGTTGTCTGCGTAAGCTCAAGAAACCGCGTGCCCGGTAGCATCAGCATACCGTCGGCCGCGACCGATCCTGAGGGTGCTGGCGCTGAAGGTGGCAAGGGATAGCCCGTACCACGCGCGACCCAACCGCGATTGACGAGTACGTAACGATCTGTGCCGCTAATTTTTAGCGGCGTGATCACGTGAAAGCCAACGGACTCATTATCGAACTTG
>JBKJMK010000328.1:0-10344 GCA_046596005.1 Usitatibacteraceae bacterium
GGTGTAGCGGACTATTCCGCATTCGCAATGCCCACGCCTTCAGGCCGCTACCGCACGCCAGTGCAACAGCCGATCCTGCTTTCCAGGCGCGAAAAATTCGAGATGCTCAAAGCCGAATCGGCCGACTGCAAAATCGACGACCGGATCATCGATTGGTCGGCGTCGTTTTGGACTACTCACACCAGGCAACTTTACGTCACCGCAGACGGCGCGACGGTTGAACAAGAATTCGACTATCTCGTTCCTTCACTGTCCGTCACCGCATTCGCCAACGGCGAGGCGCAATCGCGTTCCTTCGGCGGGCGTTACAACGGCTTTTGTCAGCAAGGCGGTGCTGAGATCATCGCGCGCTCGGGTTTCCACGGCGCAGGCAAACAGACTGCGGCAGAAGCACTTGCACTCTTGACCGCACCTAACTGCCCGTCCGGAAAAATGGATGTGATCCTGATGCCGGATCAGATGATGTTGCAGATTCACGAATCCATCGGCCATCCGCTGGAGCTCGATCGTATTCTCGGCGACGAGCGCAATTTCGCCGGCACCAGTTTTGTCACACTCGATATGTTCGGCAGCTATCAATACGGCTCACCGTTGCTGAATGTGACGTTTGACCCGACCATGGCGCACCAGTTTGCGAGCTTCGCGTTTGACGACGACGGCGCTAAAGCGGAAAAAGCTTTCATCATCGAAAACGGTATCCTGAAACGCACCCTCGGCGGCACCATTTCACAGGCGCGTGCGCGTGCACAGGGATCGATGGTCGAAGGCGTATCCACGACGCGTTCGTGCTCCTGGAATCGCGCGCCAATCGACCGCATGTCCAACCTCAATATTGAGCCGGGCACATCGTCACTTGAAGAAATGATTGGCTCGGTGGAAAAAGGCGTACTGATGCGCACCAATATGTCGTGGTCGATCGACGATTCGCGCAACAAATTCCAGTTCGGTTGTGAAATCGGCCAGATGATTGAAAACGGCAAGCTTGGGCATATCGTCAAGAACCCAAACTACCGCGGCATTTCCGCGACGTTCTGGCGCTCGCTCGCGATGGTGGGCAATGTGTCGACTCAGGAAGTGATGGGTACGCCGTTCTGCGGCAAAGGCGAGCCCAGCCAGGTCATTCGCGTCGGGCACGCCAGCCCGGCGTGCAAATTTTCCGGTATCGATGTGTTCGGTGCGGAAGGATAAATAGACATGCAATCCTACTTTTACAGCCTCGCGGATTTCATCAATACACAGATTCACCACGGTGAGACCACCCTCGCCTGGCTGTCCGCTGAAGAATCCAACTTCGTCCGTTTCAACAAGAACGCCGTACGTCAGGCTGGCTCTGTGAAACAACTCACACTGACCTTATCCTTCATCGCCAATCAACGTCGCGCCGAATCGGCGATTTCGCTTACCGGAATTCGCGAGAACGACCAGGCGCTTGTGAAAGCAACCATCGAATCGCTACGCCGCGATCTGGAAGATCTGCCGGAAGATCCGTACCTGCTGTTTAACCAGACGGCGCAATCCTCCGAGCACATCGGCGAATCAAACCTGCCATCAGACGCCGACCTGCTCGATCAGGTCATGAGCCAGGGTGCGGGCAAGGATTTGGTTGGCCTGTTTGCCTCCGGTGTCATTTACAAAGGCTTCGCCAATTCACTCGGGCAGCGCAACTGGCATCGCGTCGACAACTTCAATTTCGAGTGGTGCCTTTATCATGCCGCGGACAAAGCCGTGAAGAACGCCTACGCCGGTACGCACTGGTACCCGGCAGAGTTTGAGCAACGGATGACGGCAAGTGCGATGCAATTGGATATTCTCAAGCGCCCACCAAAAGTGCTATCACCCGGACAATATCGCGCCTATCTGGCGCCAGCGGCCGTGAACGAAATTGTCGGCTTGCTTTCCTGGGGGAGTTTTAGCGTGAAATCGCAGCGCAATAAACAAAGCCCATTGATGAAGCTCGAAGACGGATCATTGGCGCTGCACGCATCGGTGAGCCTGCGGGAAAACAGCGTTGACGGTGTCGCTCCCGGGTTTCAGGCTGATGGGTTTTTGAAGACACCTGAAGTCTCGCTGATTGCCAATGGCCGCTACGCAGGTGCGTTAATCTCACCGCGTTCAGCCCGCGAATTCAATATCGAAAATAACGGCGCCAATGCCGCTGAATCCCCCGAAGCGCTGGACATGGCCGCGGGTACGTTGCAACGTGACGCGATCCTCAACACATTGGACACTGGCCTCCTGATCGGGAACCTCCACTACCTGAACTACTCTGATCATATGGCATGTCGCATGACCGGCATGACCCGCTTTGCGACGTTCTGGGTTGAAAACGGTGAAATTCAGGCACCACTGAACGTGATGCGCTTCGATGACTCCGCATACCGTTTACTGGGTGACAACCTGCTCGGTCTCACGGCAGAGCGGGAATTTATCCTCGATTCAGCAAGCTATGGTGAGCGTTCCACCGGTTCAGCGCGATTGCCGGGTGCATTAGTGAAGGATTTTGCGCTCACGCTTTAGTGACAATCCCGATTGACGTAGCAGTTGGGTCGCTGTACGATAAATTCATTCCAAAACAAGGGCTTCAGAATGCTATTCATTAAGCGCTCGAAATTGATTGCCGCAGTTTTGTGTACGCCGTTACTAGTCAGCATGATATCGCCCGCCTTAAGTCAGGTCACCCAGACATCAAACGCGTACAAACCGTTGAGCACGATTGTCGGCGCCACCAACGCCGCAGTCACCGCACAACTTGACGCGCAGGAAACGGCCAATCCACTGGCGCCTGGCAAATTCAATGATGCTGATCTCTGGCAACGGGTTCGTCGCGGCTTCGTGATGGACGAACTCAATTCGCCGCTCGTCTTGCAACAAGAGCAGTGGTACGCCAGTCGCCCCGATTACATTCAGCGCTTCGTTGATCGTGGCTCAAAATACCTGCATCACATCGTTGAAGAGGTCGAGAAGCGCGGCATGCCCATGGAAGTCGCGTTACTGCCGATCATCGAAAGCGCATTCAACCCGCAAGCGTTTTCGCACGCCAAAGCATCGGGCATGTGGCAGTTCATTCCATCGACCGGGAAAAGTTTCGGGCTGAAACAAGACTGGATGGCAGATAACCGGCGTGACGTGGTACTTTCCACCAGTGCCGCGCTCGATTACTTGCAAAAACTTTATGGCATGTTCAATTCCTGGGAACTCGCTTTCGCAGCCTACAACTGCGGCGAAGGCTGCGTCGCCCGCGCAATCACAAAGAACGAAAAGCGCGGCTTGCCGACCGATTACCTGAGCCTGAATCTGCCGAACGAAACACGCAGCTACGTACCAAAGCTGATCGCGGTAAAAAATATTGTGTTGTCACCCGGCAGCTACGGCATTGAACTCGAAGCGGTAGAAAATCGCCCCTACTTTGCAAAGGTCGCCGCACCTGAAAAAATTGATACCCATCTCGCCGCGCGTCTGGCCGAAATGCCGGAGGTTGAGTTTGCCACCTTGAACCCCGCGTTCATCCGGCCCGTCGCCGAATCCGGCACCGGCTATTTCCTGGTGCCCTACGAAAAGGCGGAAACCTTTCGCGCCAACCTAGATCTTTATCGCTCGCTGAACGGCCCGATGGTGTCGTGGCAAACAGTTAACGCGAAGCGTGGCGAGTCGATCGATGCCATCGCCAAACGGCATGGCATGACGGGCTCGTACCTCCGCGCCACCAACGGCGCATTGAAGGAAAAGAAAGGCAAACTCATGCTGGCCGCCACCCTGATGGTGCCGATGATGGGCAGAGCAAAAATTATCAGCGCCACGCTGGATCAAAAGACAGCGCTGAGGGCTGCCCAACCGGCACTCGCCATTGTGCGATCAGACGAGGTGCCAGCAGAAACAAATAGTGCAAAAGTTGTCTCATCGGCCAGCATTGAATCCGCGAAGTCAGAATACATTGCCGCGCCCGCTGCCAGTATCGTCAGCAAGGTGGATGAGGCCTCCGCGCCCAACACGCACCTGGTGCAACGCGGTGAAACATTATTCTCGATTTCCAAACGTTACGGCGTGACGATTGAGACGATAAAAATGCTCAACGCGATCAAAGCCAATCAAGTGCAGGTTGGCCACAACCTTTTGCTCAACGCAGCAGCCACCCCCGTAGCTCCGCTCGTCACTGCCGGGCTCATGCGCGTAAATACTCCAAGACAGTCCGACCAACGCAAACCCTCAACCTATATCGTCCGTTCCGGCGATACGCTTTTCGCGATCGCGAACAAATACGCCGTTGAATTCGACGACCTGTTGCGCTGGAACAAACTCCATATCAAATCGGTGCTCCAACCGGGGCACAGGATTCGCGTGACGATGTAGCTGGACCTGTGGCTGGGAGGGTCGCAGAACGCCTATCGGTGGGCATTGCAGGGCGAAAGTAGCGGAAGAAGCGCGCCAGTTCTTGACTAGCTGCTTTTGCGCAGTTAATTTTTCACCATTGAACGTCACTTCGTCGCAACCGCTTCGACCTGAATCCTGAGTGTGACATCCATACGAAAGCGAAATGACTTGCCGGCATCGAGGCCGAAGTCATCGCGGTTGAATGTGGTAATTGCATCAGCGCCGCAAAGTTCGCGTTTGTGCAGCGGGTGCGGGATGCACTTGAAGGAATTAATCTTGAGATTTAGTGGCCGTGTGACGCCGTGGAGGCTCAATTGACCGACCACCTGTGTGGGCGCACCACCTTCGAAAGCTTCAAGCTTGCCCTTGTAGACGGCAGGGGGAAATCTCTCGGTGTCAAATAAATCCTTGCCACGTGCCCAGCTATTCATTGTCGGGTGTCCGAAGTCGACACTATCGAGGTCAATGGTGACCTCAATGTTCCCCTGCCCTTTTTCCTTGTCGAGAACCACTTTGCCACTATTTTTATTAAACTTGCCGCGCCAGATCGATATCCCCATGTGATCGGCTTCGAAAGTCGGATAGGTGTGACTGGGATCAATCTCGTACTCGACCGGCGCGGCAACCGCAATTCCGGAAAAAATGACCCCTAGAAAAATAAATATCTTATGCAAGTTGATCCCCGTTTTTGAACAGTGATTAATTTGATTTCAGCGCACGCTGGCAATTTCAGCCTGCCAGCGACTGCACCCACTTTGCGATCGCCATCCAAGTTGGCCCTGCACTCAGCGGCACGCTCAGGAGTTGAACGGCAAGCAGAACCGCACCACCAACCAGATAGACCCAATGCGGACGTCCGCGCGTGCGCCAATCGTGGATGATGGCCGCGACAATCAGGAGATCGACGAAAAGGCCGGGCGGGACGCTAACAAAGACTGGCGGCGGTCCTTTCGCACCGGGCGGCGCAAAAGCGAGCATGAAAAGGCGCGCCATCGCCGCATGCATCAGCGGCACCATCGCCAGCAGCATGAACCGCTTGTGGAGTTCGGCGCGGCGCACGTTTGCGATCGCGAGCCCAAGGAAAATGGAAAACATGGCGAGCCCACTGAGCGAAACGAAAGTGAATCGCCGTGCCTCGTCACCCATGCCGATGGTTTCAGCCATTTTGATGGAGTTGATTGCCGCCAGCACTACTGTGATACCCATCGCGGTCGCGAGAGAGATGCCGGCCAGACCCCAGTTGCGGTGCTTCGGCGTGCGGCCGGTCGCCACGAATGTCGTTTGCGCAAAGAAAAATAATGTCCAGAGGAAAAACAACATGCCGTGTATATGCAGTATCGGCGCGCCTTTAAACGTGCCGGTTGCAAGCTTGGCCCAATAGGTCGGGACGAAACCACCAAATGCGATCAACACGCAGACACCTGCCATCCAGACGTAGAACCATTGCGCGTCACTGCGGGCAGAAACTGAACCGTTCGAACTCATGTAACCCTCGCTTTTCGTTGGGGAACAGCTGTACGTGCACAGTCAAGCAACGCACGCCCTGGCTGAAAAAATGGCGCCAAATCTTGCAACATTGTACTGGTAGCAAATGCAGCGAACGCAATCCAGCGCACTTCACCTGGCCACATCAAGCGCGCTCCGTCGTACCCCTACGCCACTTCGCCGCACCTTTTAGCGCGGAACCCTGCCCACTTAACGCCCGCAGCGGAACGACTCAACAGATCACCTCGTCCAGATGTCCGATCAGCCGATCAATTTCCTCTGCAGTGTTGTAATGCGCCATCGATACACGCACCACACCACCCTGCGTTTGCAGGTTTAATGCTTCGATCAGCCTGCGTGCGTAGAAATCGCCAAATCGAATACCGATATTGAATTTATCCATATGCTGCACGATGGTCTCGGCGTGCTGGCCTGTGACCACAAAGCTGATGGTCGGCATGCGATTGCCGTTGACAATGGCAACGTGGCCGATGATACGTACACCACGCTTAGCCCTGAGATAGGAAAGCAATCGTTCCGCGAGCGCATCTTCATGCTGCTGAAATGAATCGAACGCCACCTGCATGCGCTGTCGTCTTGGGCCGACCGCACCCATCGCCGTCCCCATATCCTGCAGATAGTCGGCGATGCCTGCACAGCCCCAGGAAAGCTCGAAATTCACATTGCCCGGTTGTAGCTTGTAAGGCAGCACTTCCGGGCCGATGAAATGGTGGTTCAGGCCCGGCAGCGAGAGCAACAATTCACGCCGCCCCCACAGCACCGCGTAGTGCGGCCCGAATACCTTGTAAAAGCTGAATACATAAATATCCGCCCCGATCATTTGCACATCCACCAACCGGTGCGGTGCATAAGCGACACCATCCACACATAGACGACCACCGACGGCATGTACGCGCCGCGCAACCTCGGTGACCGGGTTTACGCTGCCGAGCACGTTTGAGGCGTGCGTCATCGCCACCCACTTTGTGCGATCAGTCAGCAGACGATCGAGGTCGTCGAGGTCGAGCGCCAGGCTGGCGCGATTCACTTCCCAGATTTTGATCACCGCTCCCGCCTGCTGCAATCGCATCCAGCCACCGATATTGGCTTCGTGATCAGTATTGGTGACGATGATTTCGTCGCCCGGCCGAATACCGGGCAGCAATGCCTGGGTGAGGATGAACATCAGCGCCGTTGTGGCCGGTCCCATCACCACCTCATCGTCATGCGCCGCATTGATCAGTTCCGCAACCGCGTGGCGAGCTGACAACACTTTCTCGGTGGCGAGTTGCGATTGTGCGTAACTGGCGCCGATTTGCACACTGGTCGTCAACAGGTAATCGTGGATGCGGTCTGCTACGCACCGCAACACCTGCGAGCCGCCAGCGTTATCGAGGTAGACGCAATCGTTTGCAAGTGCCGGGAATTCAGCACGAACGGCGGCAAGATTTAGAGGACGCATATAGGCAATTTTGTTGATCGGGATTTACTAGATTATTGTCAGTAAAGTGCGAACTCTAGCACCGGTAGGCGTTGCAGGGTGTTTTCAGCTGTTGAGCGTGACCGGCCAGGCATCTTTGTGGTGCATGACGTAGGCAAAGTCCTACCGCGCAAGCGGCTATTCGCTGATCCCACCTCGCATGGAACAGCAGCAACATTGTCATTGGATACACCATCGTATCCGCCAAACAGGAGCAACAAATGCGCGACGCTCGTAGACAATCCCCCAAGCCGATCAAGCCTTCGCCAAACCCCGCAACCATGCCCAGCGAGTCGAATGCTACCTCGCCCAATCAGGATCATGGCGAGGGCAGCTACAGTGGCACGCGAGACTATCAGGCAGGCGTCAAGGCCTACCTTGAAACAGCAGACGTGGAGCAAGATGCCCGCGACGCGGCACCGGATTCTGACGCCGAGGCGCGCGAGTTGGAAAAAGCCGAGCAAGCAGGCCGCAGACCAGGAATCAAAACGCAGCGGCCGGCAAAAGGCCGCTAGCGCCGATTATTTTTCTGGAATATCCCCCCAATCCACGGGCCTGGCATGAAAACATTTATCGTTGCATCACGACTTGGCATGCAGATAATCGGATTGGTGATCGCTGCCAGCGCTGCTTCCGCACAGGTCCCCCAACACCAACCCGTCGCAGGCGCTCAGGCCGACAGGATGGCAGAAAGCATTCAGTTCTACCGGCAAATGCACTCGGTGCTAAGCCATCCGCGTTGCGTCAATTGCCACCCCAGGGATGACATACCTAAACAGGGCATAGATGGACATGTTCATTCTCCCCCCATCTCACGCGGACCGGCCGGTATGGGGCCGGCAGGATTGCCCTGCAAGGCTTGCCATCACGACGCGAACTTTGATCCGGCCCGCGTGCCGGGCGCACCAGATTGGCATCTCGCACCCCTGTCGATGGCCTGGGAAGGCAAATCAGAAAGCGAGCTGTGCCGCGCAATGATGGACCGCACGAAAAACGGCAACCGCAATGTAAACGCAATTGTTAAACACCTGACCGAAGACAAGCTGGTGGCATGGGGATGGAATCCGGGGATTGACGTTTACGGAAAACCGCGCGAGCCCGTACCGGTGCCCAAGGCCGAGTTTGATCGCATCGTCGCTGCCTGGGCCAGGAGCGGCGCGGCATGTCCCGATTGATCAGGAGAATTACGCTGGCCTGAACCCCTGAATGTTAGGCACCGCACAGACGGCAATTTTGAGAAAGCGGAATATCAACAATTGGTGACAAGGTGAACGTAACGCGAACAGCGGTTGACTCAACGACACATGGAATAAAGGTAAGGCTGATGGGCAAATGCGATGTATGCGGTAACGAATACGACAAGTCGTTCCAGGTGACTACGCTAGACAGAACCTACACGTTTGACAGCTTTGAATGCGCCATCCACAAACTGGCACCTGCATGCGCGCATTGCGGTGTGCGCATCATCGGCCATGGTCTGGAAAGCGGCGACAGGATGTTTTGCTGCGATCACTGCGCCACAAAATCAGGTGTGACAGAACTTCGCGACCGTTCGTGACGGGCGCTTTTATTGATGCTTTGGAAAAGGAAACGGATATGCAAACAATCAAGAGCGTAATGAGCAGGGATGTTCAGTTTATAAGCCCCGATGGAACGATCAGGGAAGCCGCGCAGCAAATGCTTAACGGCGATTTTGGCATGTTGCCCGTAGGCGAAGATGATCGCATCATCGGTGCGATCTCGGATCGCGACATTGTGATTCGTGCCGTTGCCGAGGGCAAGGACGGGAGTACCAAAGTTCGTGAAGTCATGTCCGATGGGGTCATTTGGGCATACGAAAATGATACCGTTGCCGAAGCCGCCACGCGCATGAGCGAGCACCAGATTCGGCGTCTGCCGATTGTGAATGCTGATAAACGCCTCGTGGGCATCGTGGCACTTGGCGATTTTGCCGTCGAGGTCTCCGATGTCGCGGTCGCCGGTGAAGCGCTTGCAGAAATTTCGCAGCCGTCCTGATTCAACCAGGCTCGGTAATTAACAAACGCGCCGCGTTTTGCGACGTGCGCCACCCTTGAAAGGAATGATATGAGTCTCATCAGTTTTATCAAAGAAGCAGGCGAGAAACTATTCAAACGCTCCCCAGCGACTGGCAGTACGTCCGCGCAACCCGACGTCACTGCTCTCAACAGCGCCGCTGGCGACGCGATCGAGAAGTACATTGCCTCGCAAAATCTCACGGCCGCCGGACTATCCGTGAAGTACGACGGCTCGACAGAGACCGCCACCGTCAGTGGGGTTGCGGTAGATCAGGCAACCAGAGAAAAAATTGTGCTTTGCTGCGGCAACGTGAGCGGTGTCGCAAAGGTCGAAGATCTGATGACGGTCGCGTCGGGTGCAACGTCCGCATCGAAATTCCGTGCCGTCAAATCGGGTGATACGCTTTCCAAAATCGCCAAGGAGGAATACGGCGATGCCAATGCCTACATGAAAATTTTCGAAGCGAACAAGCCGATGCTATCCGACCCGGACAAAATATATCCGGGACAGATGCTGCGCATTCCTGCGGCTTAACGGTGTCCGCAATTCAGGCTTGAATAGACACTCCGGGAGTGGCTGTACTTACCGCGCGGCCAATGAAATTTCCGCGCGCGTTCCACGGGTCTTCAGTCGCACGGGTGAACGGACGCAATGCTGGTGGATGAAAATAATAGGGCTGCCTGCGGGCAGCCCTTGTTTTTACCAAATAGAGGCCAGTTCGTTAATTGAGGAACGAATTAACGAAATCAAGTACGTTCTGCCGGTCCATGCGGAAGACACCGCCGGTTCCGGCACAGTTGCCGTTGATCCCGAATGAGGTCACGGCGCCGACAACGTTGCTCGTGCCGAGGTAGTTCGGGCCGCCGGAGTCACCGAAACACGTCCCTCCGCTGCTCGCGTTATTGGAGAGCAGCAGCGATGACGCCCCGGTGAAACCGGTGTTGATCTGGATCAGATGTGGCGTAGCGCTCATG
>JBKJMK010000347.1:0-15905 GCA_046596005.1 Usitatibacteraceae bacterium
CCTTCGGCGAGCGAAACTTCGCGTGCGTCTTTCCAGTCGGTGATGGTCACATCGTGATGCGGCAACATGGTGCGCACGGTATCGCGAAGCAATGTGGAAAAATGTCCGGACAGTGGCGCGAAAATTAATACTTTCGGCTCGTTGAGGGTCGCTCGCGCTTTTTTGAAATGCAGCAACCGGCAAAAAGGCTTGTCGAGCAGCACCTCTTCGACGACTTCAACGGTGCGGCGATTTACGTCAACGTGGGAAATTTCAAATGCGGGCCGGGAATAACTTTTGCTGAGTCTAAGCATGAGCTCGAAACTGGCGGCCAGCTTGTGAGCTTGCGGCGCGTACGAGGCCGGTGAAAATGGATTACCAAAGGCGACTGCATTCGCTTGCGCCCACCAGTGCCATGGCTCCAATACTGCGCGTTGCAGATCGTGTACTTGATACAGCATATTGATTCCCTTGCGCGTATTTGATCGGGTTTGCCTGACGTTTCAGCAGAGTCGCGGCGCTGGCTGTCATATCTCCGTCATTATTCTACTGCACTGCAACATAGAAACTAGATACCCCGATTATCAGAGTTGAGGCACCAAAAGTAACGTATTCTGCTACCATATATTGTGCATTTATAAAAATAAATACTTAATTTTCAATTACTTAACAACTAAAGCATATGCCATCCGCCGCTCAGAAGTGTCCCGAAAACCGCGTCACCGGTGAACTTTATCCGGCTATTGAGCCGTTCCAGTGCGGCAATCTGCCACTCGACACAATTCACAGCATGTATTTTGAGCAGTCTGGCAACGCCGATGGCGTGCCGGTGGTATTTTTGCACGGTGGCCCGGGGTCCGGCGCATCAGCCGTCCATCGGCAGTTTTTCGACCCCACGTTTTATCGCATCGTTATTTTCGATCAGCGTGGCGCAGGGCGCTCCACGCCGCTCGGTGAATTGAAGGACAACAGCACACCGCATCTTATCAATGACATCGAGACCTTGAGGAAACATCTGGGTATTGAACGCTGGATGGTGTTTGGCGGCTCGTGGGGCTCAACGCTGGCACTGGCCTATGCCGAGCATCATCCGCAAAGAACGACGGCGCTAATATTGCGAGGTATTTTTCTCTGTCGCCAATCCGAGATTGACTGGTTTCTAGTCGGCATCAGGAGTGTTTTTCCGGAAGCATGGCGCAAGTTCGTCGCGCATTTATCCACCAACACGCAAGAGCGTGAAACCAATTTTCAACCGGGTGCTATTCTCAACGCCTACCACGCGCTGCTTACCAATCCGGATCCTGCCGTTCACATGCCAGCAGCGCGCATCTGGAGCATGTACGAAGGTTCATGCTCGACGTTGTTACCGAACGATTCGCTGGTGGCCAATTTTGGCTCTGATCGGATGGCGCTCGGCTTGTCGCGAATCGAGGCGCACTATTTCATGAATGATATTTTCCTGCCGAAGAATTACCTGCTCGACAACGTCGCTAAAATTCGTCATATCCCGACCACCATCGTGCAAGGCCGTTACGACATGGTTTGCCCGATTATCTCGGCCGATGATCTGGCGCAGGCTTTTCCGGAAGCTGATTATCATATCGTCGATGATGCGGGGCATTCCGCGTTTGAACCGGGCATACGTGCGAAGTTGACCGAGACAATGGAAAAATTGAAAGTCCGGTTTCGCTAGCATGAAGAAATTTCTAAAGGCCGTCAGGCTGGATAACTCCGACGCAGATCTTTACCGGCAAAGCGGTGCCTGCGACGAAGACGAATGGGTCACCTCGGGCGGTTTTGCGGTATGCAATCTGGCCGAAGGTTATCGTTGCGAGCCGCGCTGCTATTGTGACGCATCGTTTGTGTCGCTCACAAGGCGCGCGCGTTGCACCATCGCTGAAGTGGTCGAAGTTGCTGACGCCGATCTGGAAATTTTCAAGGATCAGATGGCGCAGCATTTACTGTTTGACTGGAAAGCACCCGATTTCGAAACCGCGCGTGGCGTGGCTGAAGAAGAAATCACCTACACCGCCGAGCTTGCCGCAACTTTTCCAGCTGACGTCTGGATCACCGTCAATCGCTCACCTGGAAGCGATGGCGCGATTGACGAAAAATACAATCAGTACGAGCGCTTGATGGTGGGCTCACACAAGCTTTAGTTCGGAAGCCGTCGTGTTTGCACTTATTTTTTAGACGCCGAGCAAATCCACTTCAAACAGCAACGTCGCATTTGGCCCAATGACGCCCCCTGCACCACGTGCGCCGTAGCCTAACTCCGGCGGGATGACCAGGCGTCTTGTGCCGCCGACTTTCATTCCGGCAACGCCTTCGTCCCAGCCCTTGATTACCTGCCCGCCGCCGAGAGAAAATTTGAATGGCTCGCCACGATCCTTGCTCGAATCAAACTTGGCCCCGGCGACGCCATTGCTGTACAACCAGCCGGTGTAATGCACCGAAACCAACTGCCCGCTTTGCGCGCTGGCACCGGTGCCTTCAACGGTGTCCTCAAATTGCAAGCCGCTTGATGTAGTGTTCATGAACTGCCTTTCCATTCGTGATTGTGTGATAAAAAATGTCGACGCTAACCTGAATCAGGTGCCATTTTAACCGGCGGCTGGAACAATCCGCCACGCGCGTTCGATAGCACCCGAGTGAACGTCACCAGCATGCCCGCCGTCGCACCCCAGATGTAGCGGTGTCCGTAGGGAATCGCGTAATACTGGCGCATACGGCCTTTGTACATCGCCGATTCAAGCCGATGGTTTTCTGGTGCGATGAGATAGTCCAGTGGTACTTCAAAACACTCTTCAACTTCGGTCGGGTCTGGCTGGTAGGCGACCGGTGGTTCCATCCAGCCAACCACCGGCGTGATGAGATAGCCGGTGCCGGTGGTATAGCGCGGAATGCTACCCAGCACGGCGATGCACGCCTCATCGACACCGGTTTCTTCCGCTGTTTCCCGCAGCGCGGTATGCGCCGTGCTTCGGTCATGTTCTTCGACCCGGCCGCCGGGGAAACTGATTTGGCCTGCGTGATCAGTGAGATGCGCGGTGCGTTTGGTAAACAGGACTGTTGGCGCGTCCGGTCGATTGATGACGAGAATCAGCACCGCAGCCGCCTTCAGCGCTTTTTGTGGCGCAGTTTGATTTAGCAATAGGTCCGAATCACCGTCATCGGAAAATCCCGCGTCACTGTTTTGACTAACGCCGTGCGGTTGCGCCAGCCAATGTGTGAGCGTTATTTGATTAATCTGGCCGATGCTGGCGACGACAGCCTTGTTATCTTTTGGTAGCATCAAGCTATTATAAGCGCCGAGGTTTTCTGCCATGATCGTTTACGACTATTTCCGTTCGTCTGCCGCATTTCGCCTGCGCATTGCCCTCAATCTTAAAGGCCTTGTGCCAGAGCGGCGCTACATTCACTTGGCGAACAACGCGCACCGCACCGCCGCATACCGCGCGGTAAATCCGCAGGGCTTGCTGCCGTATATGATCGATGACGACGGTTTTGAATTGTCGCAATCACTGGCAATAATTGAATACTTGGATGACACCCATCCCGAACCACCACTGATGCCGACTGACTTGAAGGATCGTGCGTTTGCCAGGTCCATCGCCCAGATTATTGCCTGCGACATTCACCCAGTGAACAATAAACGAATCCTCGATAAACTTGCTGACGATTTTCAGGTGGGGGAAAGCTTGAAAGCGCGCTGGTACTGCGGCTGGATTCACGAAGGCTTTGCCGCCCTCGAAAAAATACTCGAAAGACGCCCTTCGCAAAGCCCATTTTGTGTTGGCGAGACGCCGACGCTGGCCGACATCTGCCTGATTCCTCAGGTGGCCAACGCCAACCGCTTCAAATGCGCGCTGGATGCATTCCCGCGCATTGTCGGCATCTATCAGCACGCGATGAAATTGTCCGCGTTTCACGACGCACAGCCCTCACTGCAGCCGGATTTCCCAACAGCGAAATAGAAACACCAGCACCGGCGCGCCGTTACGGCCGGAATTCTGCCGCAAGGCGCGCCAGTGCTTGAGTTTTTCATCATTTCGCTTTCGTTAAGTACTCAACGTAAAGCGTACAGGATCACTTTGATATGGTCAGGTTTTGCTGATGGTGGTGAGCTTCAGCACGTCTACGACCCAGATCTGCTCGCAGCAATGGGAAAGCCTACAGGATCAGTTTGAGGATGGAAACGACCGACGCAGGTTGACCATGCGTTCCTTTTTTCAGCTATTCATGTCGCTTGAAAGTCCTGCACTTTCGCGCCGCTCCCTGGCGATGCGGCGTTTATCCACGCCCCAGATCTGGCGAAACTGCGCAAATTTTTCTTGCCAGGTGAGGCCTTCTGAGGCCATCGATTCCATGAAGTTGGCGAGGCGCTTGGAAACCACCACTGTGTAGAGCGCCAGGAAAGTTGTCGGTACAAAAACGATGAGGAAAATGAAGATCTTCACGGCAGTTGGCAAAGCGTCGTGGCTGAACAGATTCATGCCAAGAAATCCGGTTGCGACCGTTCCGACCATGCCGCAAGACGATACGACAGTGAGGCGCATGGCGTTATCAGTTTGCTTTCTCATGCGGTCTGCATCCAGGTATTCATTGATGTCGCGCGCCTCTTCACGTACTTCGGCGTAGAGCGCAACAGAATCGAGTTCACGACTCCAGTACTTGAAGAAATCGCTGGCCTGCACCTGATTGGAAATTTCATGGAACCAGTAGCGGTGATTGAACCGCAGGAATACCTCGAGCGTCTGGCGCACATCGCGCTTGAAATTCTTTACTGATTCAAAGTCGCGCACATTCAGCCGCTCCACCGCGCGTGAGAACCGGTTCGACAACGACAGCAGCGCCGCCTTGTGGAAATGCGCGATCAACCCGATCTGGTAAAACTGATGGCGGAACTGCCGCAGCAGAATTTCGCTGCCCGGCCCGGTACGCGTGATAGCCGAAAACGACAATCCACAAAACAGGTAGCGTGTGTCCATGCCCTGCGGATTGGCGTTTACTTCCCAGTACCGGTCGTAGCAATTGTGGCGCTCGAAATCGGCGAGAAAGGGCGCCGCAAATGGCAAGGTATCGGAATCCCCCCATTTCGCCGAGAAGCCGATGCGTACCATATCGCCACGCGATAGTACGCGCGGATCGTCAAAGGTGAGATACGACATCGTTGGAATGCGCTTATTCTCCAACTGCGTGTAACGAAGCCCTACGCGTTCGCCCGCACGAGACCCGCCGGGCCGTCCGGGCGTCGCTTCAACGGAAGCGGGCCGCATCGGCTGCAACAAGTATTCCCAATGTCTGGAAATCGGCGTCTGGCGCGAATTTCGCACCAGATTAAGATACTTTTCCCGATCACCATAATCCGATACGGCCATCTCCACCCCGCCCTCGCCCAGGAATGTGACTTTTTCGGGGCTGTGCGCGCCGTGCATGTTGGCGTCCCACGCCGGCGCATACGGCCGCCCGAAGCGATCAAGAATATCCACGACGTCGGGCAGTGCCAGGTTGTTGCCGGCAACTTCGAGCACCAGCAACGCAATATCGATGTCATAGAAAAAATACAGTCGCGTACGCACGACATCGAGTGCGATTTCGGCTTCACCCGGCCGCAGCTGAATTTTTGCCTGCTTGATATCTTGACGACGAAACACATGCAACGAAGATTGGCGGCCCGCTCCCTCGTCGCCAACGCCGTAGAGAAACCGCTGCACATACGGCAGGAAATAGACAAACTCTTCGTAGCCGATCACGCAGGTGTCGTCATTGATAAGCAGTGGATCCTCGACATAGGTCCAGGGCCCCGGGTGACGTTTAAGGGTTTCCCAATAATGCACCACACCCGCGCTGGCGTCGCGCTTCAGGGGGCGCAACTGCAGAGGCCACAGCAACGTGTGATGAAACTCGCGGACGATTTTTTCGGTCATGCGCCAGTCCTCGCCAGTTCTCTTTAATCCCTTTTCGGCCGGAACTCGGGATCGCCAAACTTCCATAGCAAAAACGAATAGATGTCGGCCAATTCTCCATTGCGTTGAGACCGCGTCGAACCCACGCCGTGACCGGCATCGTAGTCCAAACGGAGCAGCACCGGTTCGGCATCCCTGACCCCCAACGTGGCGGCCTGCAATCGCGCCGCCATTTTGCTTGAGTGCCAGACTTCGACGCGCGGGTCGTTCACGCCGTGCATCAGCAATACTGCCGGATACGCGGTGCCATCCTTTACATGGTGAAATGCACTCATCATTAACAGACCCTTGAACCCGTCTTCGGTTTTTACGCTACCAAATTCGGGAATATTGGGCGGGCCATTCGGCGTGAATTCGGCGCGCAATGCATCGAGGACGCCAACGCTTGGCACAACTGCCGCGAACAAATCTGGTCTCTCGGTGAGTGCGCGGCCGACGGTAATGCCGCCCGCACTGCCGCCCTGAATGGCGAGCCTTTCTTTGCGCGTGAATTTACGTTCCACGACATACTCCGCACAGGCAATCAGATCGCGCCAGCTATTGGGCTTGGTGAGCTTCTGTCCATCCTTGTGCCAGGGATCGCCGAACTCACCGCCGCCGCGCACATGACAGGTGCCAAGAATGCCACCACGTTCCAGCCATGCCATGGTACTTGGATTAAACGTTGGCGATTGGGTAATGCCGTACGCGCCATAGGCACGCAGTAACGTCGGATTGTCACCATTGAGCCTGGTGCCTTTTTTGTAAATCAGCGTAACCGGTACTTTGACGCCATCCTTGGCGGTAACCATCAAACGTACTTCGTCAATACTGGAAAAATCGACCGCAGATTTTGGATGCAGTGTCAGCGGGATAATGTTGGCTGATCGCTCTTCGATATTCACGTAGCGTGGCGCTTCGGTCCAACCTTCCAGACGCAGAATCGCGCCAGGTCGTTTGGGGTGCGTGACCATCTGGCGGATGGCAAGATCAAATGGCAGGCGGACGAATTCGAGCTTCCCGCCGCTAAACACGGAATTGCTGAAATTGAGACGCTGCAATCGATCCACACCGCCGAACAGTTCGCGGATGTACAGTGCATCCTGCGCAACAGCAAGTTGCCGAATCACGGTATCACCCGCTGGAACGATGGTGGTCGCGGTGGCGATGTCCGGGCGCGCAAGCGATGTGCGCACAACTTTATTGCGCGGCGCATTCTTGGCGGTCAACAAATACAAAGCACCATCGTGTATGGCATAGCTGGTGACGAGATCCTTTGGGTCTGCCACTTTGCGCCAGGCCAACGGCTGTGCGTACACTGACGCAGAACCCGTTGCGGGTGTGACGTAGAGGCTGATTTCATTCAAGTCACCGTGACGAATGGTGCCGATGAGGAAACGTCCGTCAGGCGTCATTTGCACACCGGGAATATCGATGTCGGCAAACTCTGTTTTTGTCTCACCCGCAATGCCAGCGCCGAAGATGGCTTCATCCTTATTTACATCACGGCCAAGCATGTGTCGGTAAATGCGGCTGAACAGATAGCGATTTTTCTTTGAACCGGGTTTTACCTCCGGCAGTCGATTGTAGAAAAACGCACGGCTGTCGTCCGTCCAGGCAGTTTCGGCAGCGAAGCCGATGCGATCAATCACCACACCAAGATCGAGCGCATTGCCGACCTCGACGATGCGCATTGTCGTTTCTTCCGACCCACCGGCCGCGATGCCGACCAGCACGTGTCGGCCATCAGGTGACGCGTTAAAGTAATCAAGCGCAAAGCGCTGTCCGGGAGTGTTGAGATTTTGTGCGTCGAAGAGCATGCGCTCAGGGCCGTTCAAGCCATCGCGCACGTAAAGTTTCCGCATGCTGTCGCCGGGGGCCAGTTTGTAATAAAAAACCCGCGTCGATGCGCCACTGCCGGCAACCTGCACGCCGGATATTGATGCCCCCGCCTCGGTGAGCGTATTAATTTTCTTGAGCAGTGTCTCTCTGCCGGGGATTGCATCGAGCGTGTTGCGGGCAAACTCACCCTGCGCTTTCATGTACGCAATCGTTTCCGCATTTTTGACGTTTTCAAGGTGGCGATACGGATCAACAACCGTCTGGCCAAAAAAAGTTTCGCTCACATTGCGGACGGGTGCCACCGGCGGGCCGACTTTGCGCGGCGGCTCGGGTACCACTAGCACTGCTGGCGCACTCACCAGCTTGGGCGCATCCACCGCAGGCGGTGTCGCGCAGGAAACCAGTGCACAGGCAAGTACTGACATTGATGCAGACGAAAGTGTGCTGCGGGCTTGAAAAAAATTCAACTGCAGTTTCGACAAGGACATAGTCTTCAATTTAAGTGCTCCGGGTTTTTTAAGTGACACGGAAGGACTGCCAATGTGTCTACCAGTAATTCTCGACAATAATATGGCCGGGCTCCAGCTTCCGATTCATGCGAAATCCACGGCTCTTGAGGAGCTTCCGCATGGTTTCAACCATTTCCGGATTGCCGCACAGCATGAAACGCGAACGCGCATCGCTGAGCGCAACGCCTGCAGCCTCTTCGATCGCACCCGATTCCACCAGCGTGTTGATGCGGCCATGCATTGCGCCGTGCAGGGTGTCGCGCGTAAGTGTTTTGACAAAATGAAATTTGGCCAATCCTTCACGTGCATGGTCGGCGGCGAGCTGATCAAGCTCGTCGGTATATCCCAGATCGTGACGTTCGCGAACCGATAGCACCACGATGATATTTTCGAAGCGCTTCCACACGGCATCGTCGCGCAACATCGATATATACGGTGCCAGCCCGGTGCCCGTACAGATGAGCCACAAATCCTGTTCACGCCCCGGTTGCTTGAAACGATCAATGGTCAGGAAACCCTGGGGCATCTGTTCCACCAGCATCGTGTCGCCGATATTCAAGGTCCCAACGCGGCGGGAGAATTCGCCGCTCGGCAAGACCAACAGAAAAAATTCCATGAACGGCTCATGAGGTGCCGACACAATCGAGTAAGCCCGCCAGAGCGACTCGCCATTCTCATTGACCAGCCCGATACGTGCAAACTGGCCTGGCGCAAAAACGTAACCCGGATCGCGGCGCAGCCGAAACGACATCAGCGCGGGATTCCAGCGATGCAGCCAAACGATTGGCTCTTCGGTGATTATTGCTGACGTTGATGCAGGCAGAGACGCAGTGGATGGAGCGGCTTGCAGCGCGACTGGCGTGGGGGCGTTCGGCATAGTGCGGATGAAGGTGCGCCTTAAGTTAGCGCGTAGGCGCAGAATAACGATAGTCTAGCAAAATAGGTGCGCATGATGCTGTTCGAAAATCTCAGCATTCTGGCCGAGGATACTTGTCCGGCGTTTGATAACGTCTTTCTATTGCATCCGAACGCTAAACGTAGAGCGCCATTTGAAGCGGCATCCCCGGCATTTGTCCGCCAGAACCCGCGTCAGCGCATGTGTTATGCCTTTTTGTGCACTGAACTGCAGCGCTGCCAGCCGCGCGTACAAGCCGCGTTCTGCCAACAGCGATTCATGCCTGCCCGCAGTGAATACTGCGGGCGAAATAATTGCAAGATCACCAAGAAAGACACGCTCCCCGGTTGCCGGCAACTGAAGAGCCTTGATCAATGATGTGCTTCAGTATGAGGGCGGCGAGTGTGTGGCGACAACTAATTCCCGCGCCGCAGCGCCGGTCGTGAAACCTTTCCGCCAACACTGAACGAAGCCCGATCTTGCGCGACACTTGAGCGTATTTCTGAATTCACGCCGCCTGACAACACACTATTGGACAGTGCGACATTTATGTTGCCGTTTGCAAGCAATACGCCACCGATGAACTTCAGTTTATCGTAATGAATCACACCGTCAGATACACGCAGTTGACCGGTGAGACTGCTGAACTTCGATTGGCCGCCTACGCTACCCGGCGAGCGCATCACCTGTACCAGATCGACGTTGCCAATCGCACCCTCTCGCACCTCAAAATTGCCCTGAATGTTTGGTTTGTCGAGGAGTGCGCCAACACTCGTTGCCTCACCCGAGGCCGTGAATCTGCCTTCGAGCTTTCCGGACAATGAAATATCGCGTGTAAAGACCTGTGTCAGTTGATCAACTTTGAGTTTCTCGATACCAAGCTCACCGTTGAACGAAACACCTTGGTTCCATGAAACCTTGAGATTGCCAGACCCGGTTCCCTCAAAAAACTTTACGTCAACCTGCGGAAAAACCATCCCCCCATCGAACATCGTGCCTTTGGCGCTCAAATTGGAAACGGGAATTGGTATGCCGATTGGCATATTCAGTCCGCGCGCTGAAAAATCAACGGCCCAGGGGTCATTGACAGCGGTTGCGGCTGACTTATCAGCGGTGACCGGGGTGTTGGGCGAAACATCGAGATTCCACTTGCCGTCTTTGGCGCGCGCCGATGCCCGAACGATTTTGCCCGCCTTGTCGAGCTTCAATTCTGCGTCGAACACGTCAAGCGACACCCCGGTTACATCTACCTTGACACTGCGAAGCACAATCTTGTCGATTTCAATGCCCTTGCCACGGCCTTCCGGATTAGCCCACTTGAGCGCGCGCGGCAGTGCGTCCGCTGCAATGTTCAACTCGGTGAGTTCCAGCGTATCGATAACGAAGCGGTCGCCGAACAAGGTCGCGAGATCCATGTAAAGCCTGCCGGTAGCGGCTTTCGCATCGAAAGCTTTGCCAAGTGATAGATTTTCGATTTTGACATGAGGACGCGGGAGTAGCGCCACCTTGAGACTGCCGACAGACACATCATCATGTAGCCACTCAGCGAGCGATTTTGCCAATCTTGAGTTGACCGCGCCCAATGGGATTACCTGCACGAGTATTACGGCTAGCACAAGCAGTGCCACCACGCCAAGCACCAGCCAGCGTAACGCGCCACCACCTTTTTTCCCGCCACGCCGCTTGGGTTTGGGACCGGCCAGCTGCTCCTCCTGAGCCGCGCGTTCATTTTGTTCAGCAAGCTCCTTCAGGCGTGCCACCTGCGCATCGCGTTGTTGCTGCTCGGCTGCTTCTTCGGCGCGCGCTTTTTCCTCGGCTTTTTCACGACCTTGACGCTCCACTGCGATACGCGCTTCAGCTTCTTGCTCGATGCGTTCGCGCTGCGCGGTCTGTTCTGCAGCTTCACGCGAAGCGATCTCTCGTGCCCTCGTTTCGGCCAGGGCCTTTTGCTCTGCCTCTTCTCGGGCTTTTCGTTCCGCGTCGAGTTTCATCTGGCTCTCGCGGTCGGATTTTTCGCGCATTTCCTGCTCGACCAGCATGCGCGCTTGCGCCTGTACCTTTGCTTCCTTCTCGGCCGTCAGTTTGGCTGCCATTTCAGCTTCGACGCGCGCGCGATCCGCCGCCTCCTCACGCGCTCTCGCTTCAAGGCGTTGCCGATTTTTTGTTTCAAGCTGTTTGCGCGTTTCCGCTTCTGCTTCTGCCGCCCTGCGCGCATCTTCCTCGGCCTTCAGGCGCACCGCAAATTCCGCCGATGCTTTGGCCGCGGCTGCTGCCTGGGTCTCTGCCATCTTGCGGGATTCCGCCGCTACCCGCGCACTTTCCTCACGAATCCTGGCGATCTGCACTTCCATCTCGGCGCGAATACGAACTTCCTGCTCGGCCAGCATTTTTTTCGCTTCTACTTCGGCGTTGGCTTTGGCCTCCACCTCGACACGTGCAAGCATGCTGCGTTCCGCGACCAGTTGTTCCTCAAGCATTCGCCGTGCGTCATCGCGCGCTTCGGCCATGATGGCCGCTTCCACTTCGGCGCGGGCGCCTTCTTCGACGTCCGACTTCAATAAAGTTTCCATCTCGGCGCGAACCTTCGCCTCAATTTCTTCCTTCAATTGATGGCGCAAATCACGCTGCGCGGCTTCGAATTCCTGCTGCTGCCTTTTGGCTGCGGCTTCCGCCTGCACACGCGCTTCGGCCAACGCGCGCGCCTCGGTTTCTGCTCGTGAACGCGCTTCGGCCAGCGCCTGTGCTTCCGCTTCGGCGGCGGCACGTGCCGCGGAGAGGGCTTTTTGCTGCTCAGCGGCTTTCTCGGCTTGTTCGCGCGTTAATGCAGCACTGGCTTCATTGGCACTGTCACGCTGCTTTTTTTCTTCAGCAATCTTTACGTTTAGCGCGACCCGTGCCGTTTCGGCGGCGACTTGCGCACGCTTTGCTTCCTCGATCGCGCGTTCCTCGGCATCGCGCCTCGCTTTTGCCTCCACATCGAGACGCGCTCGAAGCTGCGCTTCGCGCTCCGTGCGCGCGCGTGCTTCGGTTTGCGCCTTCTCGCGTGCTAACGCAAGTGCTGCCGTGAGTTCGGCTTGGTTGTTGGCCGGCGGGGCTGGTGTGTGTTCTGGTGCTGGTGCACTGGCGCGTTCAACCTGGCCAGCAGAAGCAGGGGTGCGGTATTGTGAGGGTTTGAAAGACGCCGTCGCGGACGGATCGAACGCGGCCTTTTTTATCGGTGCCGTGAAATCGAAATCATCGTCGTCACCGCCAAATTCACTCAGCGGTTCCTCTTTTCTCACTTCAAACACTTTAACGTATGCGTCTTTTTGCAGCGCAGACAGCGCTTTCGTCAGCGCGGGCATCGCAAGGTCTGCTTTGTCTACCAACGCTTCAACGCTGGACCTGCCATCGATGGCCTTCAAAACCCTCGTCAGTTCCCGGGAGAGCGACTGGGTCTTCTGGTTCACCTGGGTGAGGCCCTTGGCAGTCTTGGTGAAAATTGTTTTTGCATCCATCGCTTGATTCTTCTCTCAAAGATTGTTCTGACAGCGCCGGGATTTTGTTCAAACCGCCAATATTATTTGAGCCTGCAAGACGGTAGGGCTTTTAGCCAAGGGAATCTGAGGTTCCCAAGCTATTATCTTCTCATGAATCATGATTTAGCGACAGTTGATGGCGGTTGCAATCGGTAACAGGGCAAACGAGTCTGGCAATAACGAAACTTGTGCTCATGGTGTATACAGGGCGGGCCTTCAAAAATAGGCCCGGAACCAGTATGACTAAGCCACTATTTCAATAGTCGTCGTGCCCGCTTGTGCGCCGCACCATTGCCATTCGTCGCGCCATTCTCGCGATCGACATCCGCGCCTCCCGCTGCGGGGAAGTCGTGGTCACTGGCAGACTAATATATTTGATCCAGCTACAATCCCCTCCAGCATCTTCATTAAAAAGGAGGAGCCGCTTATTAAGGATCATCGATCAATCATTGCGCTTAACGGGTTTTATCCAAACCGATCATTTCATGAAACTGAACTCCTTCCACCGCCTCGCTTCACGCATGTCCCATATCGCCCCGTTCGAGGTGATGGAGATTCAAACCGCAGCGCGCGAACTCGAGCGGCAGGGCAGGGATGTGATTCACATGGAAATCGGCGAACCTGATTTCTCCACGCCGCGGTCGATTGTCGATGCCGCGATTGCGGCGCTGAATGACAAGCCGATGTATTACACATCGGCGCTCGGAATTGAACCGTTGCGCGAAGCCATCGCCGCTTTCTACGCGACTAAATACGGCGTGACAGTATCAAAGGATCGCATCATCGTCACATCCGGTTCGAGCGCAGCACTACTGCTTGCGTTTGGCGTTTTGCTCAACCCCGGTGACGAAGTATTGATGGCCGACCCTGGTTATCCGTGTAATCGTCACTTTGTGCGTGCGATGGAAGGCGTACCCCACCCGATTGCCGTGGGGCCTGAACACGCGTACCAGTTGGCATCCAGCCACATAGGTTCGCATTGGAACGAGCGCACCGTCGCCACGCTGGTGGCGTCACCTTCCAATCCAACAGGCACCTTGATCGCCCCCGATGAACTCAAGCGCATCCACGCCGAAGTCTCTGTGCGCGGGGGAACGCTGATCGTTGATGAAATTTATCAGGGGCTCACGTATGGAGTTACACCTTCCACGGCGTTGTCGCTAAATGAAAATGCAGGCGACGACGTGTTCGTGATCAACAGTTTCTCGAAATATTTCCAGATGACCGGCTGGCGGCTCGGTTGGTTGGTGGTGCCGCCTGCGTACGTGCGGGAAGTCGAAAAGCTTGCGCAGAATCTGTTCATCTCCGCGTCCACACCCGCACAGTACGCGGCACTGGCGGCATTTCATCCCGAGACTCTCGCGATTCTTGAGCAGCGCCGAGCTGAATTCCAAACGAGACGGGACTTCCTGATGCCTGCGCTCACCGCACTGGGCTTCAAAATTCCCGTAGTCCCCCAGGGTGCGTTCTACATTTATGCGGATTCCTCACAGATTGCCAGCGACAGTTTCGAACTTTCGCGCAGACTATTGCGGCAAGCTAACGTCGCGCTCACGCCCGGCAAGGACTTCGGTCGGGCCGCGCCAGAACGTCACATCCGCATTGCCTATACCCAGACAGTGGCGCGGCTGGACGAGGCAATTGATCGCATGAGAGGAGTAATAAATGCTTGATGACCGGTGGGTTGCTGGCGTACTGGCACTTCGGTGCGACGTTCATTCTGTCCTTGCGCTACTTCCAGCGCCGTGTTCCATTGTTTGGTCCTCATGGCGTGTGAATTCGATCATATGCTTGATTCTGGTCGGCGCGTTATTTACGGCGACTGGTGCGGTCGGAGAAGAGCGCGCAATCAACGAGAAAATTACCGTCAAGGCAAATATCGACGATGTGTGGACGGCGTGGACAACGAGCGATGGCATCAAAACTTTTTTCGCGCCCGATGCCAAAGTGGAACTACGCGTTGATGGCCCATTTGAAATTTACATGAATCCATTTGCAGGGCCAGGTATGAGGGGTGCGGACGACATGCGCATTGTCGGATTTCAAGACAAGAAAATGCTGACATTTACCTGGAACGCCCCACCTTCGCTTCCGGAAGTACGCAAGCAACGATCAATCGTGATCGTGCGCTTCAATTCGCGTGGCGACGTGCTCACCGATGTGACATTGCATCATGTCGGCTGGGGCGAAGGCGGCGAATGGGACAAAGCCTACGACTACTTTGGCAAGGCATGGCCAAATGTGTTGAAGAATCTCAAGAAGCGCTTTGATGATGGTCCGGTGGATTGGAAGCCGTGGCTCTTGCAGTTAAAGGCAACGCCTAAAAAATAGTGCGTCGCCGACTGATTTCTCAGCCCTTCAGGGGCCAGTTTTTCAATACGTCGTACTGCGGCCCTGCCGCGCCAGCCCGTATTGCGACGAGGCAAAAGTGGTCAATGTGCCACTGCACTGGCGCAATTGCCTGGTCTGCGAACGGCGCTTCAATGTCACGCGCGATCGTGAGGTAAGGCCGGAATATGCGTTTGTCCTGATCCAGTTGTGCCGCGCCAAGTAGCGCTCGCAGATTATTTTGCAACGTAAGCAAATGGCTCGGCACTTCCTTGGTTCCCAGCCACGCAACACGCGTTTCAGGGAAGCATCCGGCGGTATTGGCCATGTAAGTAAATGGCGAAGCCACGAGTCCATTGGCAATTTGTTCGATGACAGGTAGAAGTTTCGTGTCGACGTCGCCCAGGTAAGCTAACGTCATGTGCAGCGTGAGTGGAAGCAGGGCGCGCCCGTTCGCTTGCTGCGTCAATTGCGGACAGCATTGCGAGAGTTTCAGGCGGGTGCTATCGTCGGGCCAAAGGGCAAAGTAGAGGCGAGAATTCATGGGGAGCAATGCTAACAGTTGATGTGCCTCACGGCATCTTTATCGCTGAAACAATATTCAAACTCATGCACTAGCGGACATTGCAGAACGAAACTGTTTCGAAAACCCCGCCACTGTTGAAGTTTGTGCGGTGAGGAAGAATTCACCAGCAGGCTTCGTCCTCGCCGATATCCTCGCTCCACACCTCAGGATGTACTGCGATGTAAGCCGACAACATTTGGGCGCATTCTTCTGAATCAATCTCGATTACCTCTACGCCGCGTTCACGCAGCCATTCGATCCTGCCGCGAAAATTCTTCGACTCACCGACAACGACCCTGCCAATCTTGAACTGTACGATCA
>JBKJMK010000176.1:0-5010 GCA_046596005.1 Usitatibacteraceae bacterium
GGTATGCACCGCTGACGTGCCACCAGTAAGCACGCCAGCGGTAAAGACCACGCGGGCACTTAGCATCAAGCAGGCGTTGAGGGCAGCGGAACCTGCGAATCACCAGCAAACCATTGTGCGCCATGATTCTTTAACGCGGGAAAACCATCATGACACGCCAAAAAATGTCCGGCAGCTTCCAAACGGTTGTGACCAGAACAGCGGCTCATTGTGTTACGACTATCGCACCGGCCGCGCATTGTACAAGCCGATGCGCAAGCTCTTACCGGACGTTCCCGGGTTGACGCCACACAACCTCTCTATTCACCGCGACAAAATCGTCGCGCAATACACCTTCAAATAAGCTGCGCAATGCCACAGCAGTAGCCTTTGGTATTTACCGGGAAATATGCGTCGCGACGTCACTCGGTAGTGACCAGCGGAAGCAAACTTCGTGTTGCGGCAATGAAAATCCCCCTGCTGAGTTTTTTCCCGCCAGGCTTTAATTTCGCTGGCTGCACGACGATATTTAGCAGTCCCGTGCAGTCGAGCAGCACTATTTCCCGAAGGCAAACAGTGATCAAACCCGCGTGCGCAAAGTGCGAGAGCGCGCGGCTAACGGTTTCCAGTTTCAGCCCAAGCATGCTACCGATTTCCTGACGCGTCAGCCGCAGTTGAAAGTGGGTCGAGGAGAATCCGCGCGACGCAAGGCGCAGCGACATTTCGAGCAGGAACGCAGCAACCTTTCCTGCCGCGTGCAGGCTACGCATATTCAGCATCAGCTCCTGGTCACTGCGAATTTCTGCGCTAAACGCTTGATAAAGCTCGCGCATCAAATCGGGATTACGATGGCTACACGCGAGTACGACGTCATATGGCAGCGCTAACACGTCGCAGGCATCCAGCGCAACGGCATCACAGCCGTAAGTACCGGTGGCAATCGCGTCCAGGCCAAGAATATCGCCACGCAGATGCAGGCCGGTCGTTTGTTCGCGGCCGTCTTCTGATACGTAACAGGTTTTCACGAAGCCTGTGTTGAGCACATAGAGAAAATGGAAATCGCCACCCGCGCGAAACAGGTATTCCCCGGGCTTCTTGCTCCGATGCATGAACGGGAAGCCTGTGATCATGCTGGCGATACGGCTGCCCGGACTGACCACATCCACGCACGGCGTGTTGGTTTCCTGGGCGCGGATCAAGTCCGCGTTACTTTCAACCAAGCGACATCTGGGGACCGCAGCGTTTGCCATTTTGAATACCTTCGAACGATGGGACTCACAAAGGCTCCGTTTGCAGTTGACGGTGGCGTAAACGCGAGCTTGCGAAGGTTCTACTTTTTAATGCAGGTAGATCATCCTGACTTTGCGTCGGCCACCACGACGCGAACCTTCTGCCACGTGGGACTGACCTCAGTTGATCCATTTAAATGTCGAGCGTCTGTGCGATAGCGAACACTATCCACTGCCACTGATGCTCGGTGTCAATGGCAGCGACCCGACAAACTTATTTGCTGTCGCGATCAGAGTCGCCCGGAACAGTGCGCTCGACCGAATTGCTGAGGCGCTCCCAAGCTTCGCGTGTGGCGATCCGCGCATTCGCCCAGTCCAGATTTGATTTGCCACCGGCTGTGTTCCAGTCCCGCGCAAGATTGGTCTCGACATCATCGAAGCTGCTGCCCGGATACTTCCTGTATCCATCGACGCCGTAGGCATAAGCCGGTCCGTAATCGTCAAAACTGGCGCCATTGGCGTAAGGACGATCCTTGAAATTCTCCCGCCAGTAGGTCTCTTCAACCGTCGGGTCGACCACTTCGGCCACACCCTTGCCGGCTAGCCCGCCAACGATTGCGCCTAACGCTGCGCCAACCACTGTGCCGACCGGGCCGACTACTGTTCCTGCGGCAGCGCCTGCGGCGGCACCACCGAGTGCGGCACCGATGCCAGTGCCAACCGGGTGCGCCCCTGGTGCACCTGTGAGCGGATCGCGGTTCGCATCTGTTTTCAGATCTGTATTGGTAACACTCTTTTCGTTGGAGCTCATGTCCATCCCCTGTTCAGGTTCCATTGCGGAATTCGCCAAAGTAGTTCGAGTTCGACGAGTAATCACCCATGGCTTTGTGAAGGCGGCGTGCTTATCGTTCTGGTTAGTACCGGGACGCCTAGCGCCGGGATTGCCCAACAACGGTTGTGGCTGCGGTTGTGGTGGTGTTGCGCTGTCTGGACTGCATGCTATTTCCAAAGCCCGACTTCATCACACCTTTGATACTAATAGCCGCCAGACCGACCTGCATTGCGATGAGCGCGGGCGCGCCGACATGCAGACCCCAGGCGACCCACATTGCGTTACTCAACAGGAAAATCCAGAAGCCCACATTGCGCCTGCCCTGATTCGACGACGCAACCAGGCCGGCAGCTGCGATCGTGCTGATCATGGCTGGCCATTGGAGCAAATTGATGACGTCCCTCATCTTTGCGTCGTGAACGTTATTGAGCGTCGGTGGAAATCAGCGGCCCGTTGGGGCGGCCTTTTGTGTGGCTTTGGGGGTTAGCGTCGAGTGATCGTTTGCCTGACCCGCCATCGGCATTGCATTCTCCTGTTGGGCTTTGCTGATTTCTGATTTGACGGGGGAGGTGGTTCCCGGTGTTTCCCTGGCGACTCCGACGTGCTCGACGCCGAGCACTTTGGCGCGTGGGTCGTTCTCGGCCGCCGTGCTGGTCGATGTTTTGGCTTTTCCCGGTGCCGAAGATTTATCCGTGCAGCCCACCGCTAGCAGTGCGACCAGCATTGCAGCAGCCGCTGCACCGCGTTGAGTTTTAAGCATTTTCATGATGAATTCCTGTCAGGCAAATTGCGGGATGTGAACTGGTTTTTGTGCGGGATGGATAGCCCATGGACCGGGCATCGGCATAGACGGTATCAGCGGCACCTCAGGTGCGGAATGCGCAGCGTGAAAATACAAATTGCCGTTGGCGGTGGAGACTGCCTTTCGCGCACTCGGCGCAGCGTCGAGAATCACCTCGTCACTCGACACAAGCTCAATTCTCACCACTGGCCGCGAACACCGTACATTGCCAAATAACGTCGCGAAGGAAACGTCGGCCGCGTCGCGCCCGGTGCCGATGCGAATAAGCCCCATCACCGGTGTCAGGCCGCTTGGGTCGAACAGGTACCAGCGCTGACCGAGGAACACTTCAACGTATGCATGGAAATCAGCCGGCCCGAGGGCGGGATCAGCACCATAGTCAACGCCGGTGACGTAGCGTGCCGGGATGTTCAGTGCGCGGCACATCGAGATCATCAGATGCGCGTAATCGCGACATACGCCTACCCGCGTGTCAAATGTTTGCACCGCGCAAGTGGTCGCGTCGGAAGCACCTGGTTTAAAGCGCACATGTTGCGTAACCCACTCGCAAATTAAGGCAACGCGGGCATACCCCGGAACAACGTTGCCGAACATCGCCTGGGCGATACCTCGCATTTTGTCGGATGGACAATACCGGCTCGGAAGAATGTACGGAATCACTTCGGAAGGCATGGTACGAATGGAACGCTCTTCAATCGTCGCGGGATCCCCGAACACGTGATCGAGCTCAACGCTGCCGCGATAGTGAACCATCAGCGGCCCACCCTCGGTGTATAAACGGTTGATACGATTGGCGGTGATGGGATCTGTAAAAGTATAAGACGGCGTCGCGCCTTCTACAGTGAGCGTTTCGTGCAGCACCTGTTGTGAGCGCGTCCGCGCCGGGCAGATATTGAACACGAAGTCACTGTGACCCTGTGCCTCATATTGCAAATCGAGCTGGTAATCCATGCGAACCATGTTTGTCTCTCTGGGTTGTGGCAAGTTACAGTTGCCGCTGTGGAGCCGATGAAGCGTATTTGACTGCTGGAACTTTTGGATATGGCTATACCGGTTCACCGCCGGGTTAGGGGTGGATGTCACCGACGTCGAACTTGACCAGTGGGACCACCTCATCCAAGACATAGGCAGTGGCGGTCATCACAAATCCAGCCAGCGCGACGACCGCAGCGGCTTTACCAAGAAGCGAAAGAAAGGGTATGACGTTCATTCCGAATCCCAGCAGCGCTGCCAAGAGCGTAATACCAGCGAAGACCGAAGCGAGTAATTTCATTTGTTTCCCCTTCCTGTTTGTGAGGTCCTGTATCCGCTGGACGCTGCGCTAGCTACCGGATGCCACGCGAATCTATCAATCGATGACTGCATCATAGGCAGCGCTGTCTACGCGCGTTATCGGACAAGCGTGGGACCTGACGTAGGACACGCGCGGACACGATTAGCAGGGGTTCAGTTGCTGGGTTAAATTCGCAGGCCATTGCGCTGTGATCTGTACGAACACCGCTGATAATTCATCACCTAACTTGTCGGTGTTTGTCCGACAGGGCATTCGGTACATCTCTGAGCCATTACCGCTTTGCTGCCACCTACACTCAAGACTGTTTTGGGTCTCGTGCGGCAGATTTACCTCTGTTGTCCCAACACCCCACCGTAGTGCCTTCCACTACGGTGATATATTTCGTGAAATCGCTTTTGTTTTGTGGTTTTTTCGTTGGATACCGAATGATTTTATGGGCGGTACCCAATCCGTACGTCAATAAGGCTGCCGATATGCTGCGTCGCGTGTTTAACGCCCTGTACGACAAACTTCTCTCGCGCCTGGGGCTGGCGCTGCTGGCACTTGCATTGCTGGTGAATATCGGCGCATTGCTGGCAGTGGATGCGGGCGTCAGACGTGTGGAGGAGGCTGCCAAACGCGCCGTGGTTTCGCGCAATGTGACGACCGAAATCCTCGCCATTCAATCCATGCTGTACGAAGCCGAGAGTGCTCAGCGCGGATTTTTGTATACCCAAAATGACGCGTACCTTCAGCCGCTTGACGAAAACGAAGCCGAAATCACGTCGCGGTTCGCGAAATTGCGCGAGATGGTCATGGACAATTCGGTCCAGCAAAAACGGCTTGACCAAGTGCGCAGGATTGCAATGGAGAAATTAGTCGATCTCAATAAAAC
>JBKJMK010000057.1:0-5060 GCA_046596005.1 Usitatibacteraceae bacterium
TTTGTCATGGCGCGATTATAGGCGCTGGGGTGCTGATGCCGCGAATGCCTGCCAAACTCCAGTATTGGCGCGCCTTCCCAGCGTCATTTCCCCGCAAGGCTTCGCTAATGCCAGGGTTTATCATTCCGCACAGCAACAATTACCTGCGTGCAAACATCAACCACCTGAACGAAAACAGCTGTCGCGAAAACAGTACCAGCAGCGTCGCGATCATGCCGATATGCACCGGCCACAGGCCAATCCATGGCGAGATCTGTCCTTGCTCGGTCCACTTCTGAAACACGCTCAGCAGACTGTAATACAAATAAAAAATCAGGGTCGCCAAAAACAGATTACCGAACGTACCAGAGCGCGGGCTCACGAACGACAACGGCACCGCGATCAAGGCAAGCACCAGCGCGGCAATGGGTAAGGCGACGCGCCAATGCAATTCGGCAAGGCGTTCTGCATTGGGCTCATGGACCAATGTCCACGTCGATGTTTGCTTTGAGTTGGGTATATCGGCTTTGATCTCTCGCGCTTCCACGCGAATTTTCTGCGTATCAAATTCGATGATGCGAAAATCGAGTTTCCCGGGCGTTCCCTCGTAGTCGCGACCGTTTTTCAGGACTACAAATTTATCGCCATTTGCTTCGATTTTCTGGAATGCGGATTCGGCGACGACGATGCCGGGACGCCCTTCTGCGTTGTATTGCACGACGAAAATGTTGTTCAGGATGCCCGTATCGCTGGATGTGTTGTCGACAAAGAAAACGCGGTTGGTGCCACGCGATTCGATAAAACTTCCAGGTGAAAGACGTGCGACATCATCCTTGCTGCGGAGTATGCGTTTGTATTCAGCGCTTTGCGACAGTGCCCACGGTGTCAGGAACAGGCTTAGCAACCCTGTCAGCAGGGCAATCGGCAGACCGAATTTCAGTACCGGCATGATCCACGCGGCAATCGATAGCCCTGAAGAAAACCAAACCGGCATTTCACTGTCGCGATAGCTTCGCGACAACGCAAGCAAAACACCGATAAACAACGACAATGCCAGCAGCACCGGCAGGTAGCCAAGCATGGCAAAGCCCACCAATGCCATCACTGCCTCCGGCTCAACGGCACCGCTCGAAGCTTGCCTCAGAAATACCACTAATTGCTGCACCACCATGATCGCTACCAGCACAGCGATAACGCCCAAACCAATGGCGGTAAATTCCTTGGTGATACTGCGTTGGAAGATGGTCACTGTGAATTGAAAGGGGAAATTACGCGAGTTGGCAAAGTGGCATGAGACAAAAGGGGGTTTGCTTTGACGGCCAGTACCGAAACCAGCGATAATTACTGTTTATCTACAGGCATTTGCCTAGAAATGCCTGTGGAAGCATCAACATGCCAACGCACACGGAGAATCTTCATGGAATTTAGCATAAAAGGCGGCGACCTCTGGAAACAAAAGACCGACTGCGTCATCGTTGGTGTATTTGACTCGAAGAAGCTTTCCTCTGCCGCCGCGGCGCTGGACAAGGCGTCCAAAGGCGCGATCCTTGCCGCAGTGTCTTCAGGTGATATTTCCGGAAAATGTGGCAGCACGCTCCTGATGCAAGCCGTGCCAAACATTGCGGCCAAGCGCGTTTTACTGGTTGGTTTCGGGGCTGAAAAGGACTACGGCAACAAGAGTTTTGTTGCCGCGATGGCGGCCGCGTTCAAAGCCTTGAAAAAATCTGCGGCGACCGATGTGACCATCCCAATGAATGCCAAGCATGCTTTGGCCGACATATCCTGGAAAGTTGAGCAGGGTGTAATCCTTGCCATCGAAGGCGCCTACCGCTTTAACCAGATGAAGAGCAAAGCTGACAACAAGAATGTTGGCAAGGCGGTGACATTCCACCTTGACGGCAAGGTTAACGAGAAAACCCTCAATGCAGCAATCAAGCGCGGCGCCGCAATCGCCGCAGGCATGAACCTCACCAAAGACCTCGGCAATTTGCCACCCAACATTGCCACCCCTGCGTATCTGGCAAGTACTGCGAAAGACCTGGCGAAGGCATATAAATTCAAGTGCACCATTCTTGAGAAAAAAGACATGGAAAAGCTGGGCATGAACACGCTGCTGTCTGTGTCAAAAGCCTCTTATCTGCCGCCAAAATTTATTGTGCTCGAACACAATGGCGGCAAGAAAGGCGCAGCACCCGTGGTATTGGTTGGCAAAGGTGTCACGTTCGACACGGGCGGCATTTCGATCAAGCCTTCGGCCGAAATGGATGAAATGAAATACGACATGTGCGGCGCAGGTGCCATGCTTGGCGCAATGAAAACAGTCGGCATCATGAAACTGCCACTCAATGTAGTGATGCTGGTGCCCACTGTAGAAAACATGCCCGGCGGCAATGCAACGCGTCCAGGCGACATCGTCAAATCGATGGCGGGTCACACCATTGAAATTCTCAATACCGATGCTGAGGGACGTTTGATCCTGTGCGACGCGCTCACCTATGCAGAGCGTTTCAAACCTGCCGTGGTCGTCGATGCGGCAACGCTGACGGGTGCGATGGTCATTGCGCTGGGCCATATCACCTCCGGCATTTTTGCCAATGACGATAAACTCGCTGCCGAGCTGGTCGAGGCGGGCAAATCCGCGAACGACGCCGCGTGGCATCTGCCGATGAATGATGAATACGATGCGCAACTGAAAAGTAATTTCGCCGATATCCCCAACATCAGCGCTGGTCGCGCAGGCGGCTCCATTACGGCGGCATGCTTTCTTGGGCGCTTCACGAAATCATACAAATGGGCACACATGGATATCGCTGGAACGGCATGGAAATCCGGCGCGGACAAGGGTGCCACCGGGCGGCCGGTGCCGCTGTTGGCGCATTTCCTGTTTAAACGGGCGGGTATCTAGAACCACCCTCACCCCACCCTTTCCCGCAGGGGAGAGGGTGCCCTTTGGGCGTAAGCGCATGGGCCTGAGGTTGATAAATTCGCAATGACCGAAATAAAGTTTTTCTTCAACGTCGACAACAAACTGCAATTCGCCTGCAAGATCGCAAAGCGGGCGCATGATGATGGTCGCAAGCTGATTGTGTACGCGCCGTCAACGAAGCTCACTGATGAATTTGATCGCATGCTTTGGACATTCTCGCAACTTTCATTTGTCCCGCACGTGAAGGCCTGCCATCCGCTTGCCGCCGAAACGCCAATCGTGATCGTGAATGACGATATCGGGCTGACTCACCATGAAGCCTTGCTCAATCTCGGCGACGATCCGCCAGCGTTCTTCAGCCGCTTTGACGCGCTGCGCGAAGTGGTGAGCACCAATACCGACGACCGCGCTGCTGCCCGAGAGCGTATGAAGTTTTACAAATCGCGGGGTTTCGAGGTGCAAACTCAAGATATGCTGGCGCATGGATAAAGACCGCGAACTCGCCGGACAGGTTGACGCATTGCTAAGCCGACACGGGCGTGCAGGCGAGAACATCGACGACCGTAATGTACCGATGCTGACAGAGCTGGTCGACGCGCCTGAGTGGGCGCCTGTGCCAACACCACCTTCTGCACCAATGGCAGCCACTACGCCCTCGCTGTTGAAGCAGTTGTCCGAGCAGGAAATCGACGCGTTATCGAACGCAATTTTCACACGTGTGCTGGACCGACTCGATCATGACCTCGCCGCCAAGCTGGAGGACCGACTCGCCGCACAGTTGTCCACCCAGATCAACAGCGCAATTACCCATGTCATTTCCGATATGCGGCAAGATATCGCCAATGAAATTGGCGATGCGGTCAATGCAGCGCTAGCCGACAAACTAAGGCAGCAATAAATTTGCCATTCCATTTCGCGCGCCGCGTGAAGATTGCACACCTGCTTTTCCCAGCGCAACTCTCGAAAAATTTCCTCCGAAGACTCCTGCTCCATGACTCAAGATCACCCGTCAGCCAATCCTGAAGCGCTCATCAACCCATTGGATAACGCGCTTGCCAAGGCATTTGATCCGATCAGTATCGAGTCGCATTGGTACCCGAAATGGGAGCAGGCAGGTTACTTCAAGGCGACACCGGACTCGGTCAAGCCCGCCTACTGCATCCAGCTTCCGCCGCCCAATGTCACTGGCACCTTGCACATGGGGCATGCGTTCCAGCAGACATTGATGGATACACTGGTCCGCTATCACCGCATGCGCGGTGACAATACCAACTGGATAGTGGGAACCGATCACGCCGGTATCGCGACGCAGATCGTGGTGGAGCGTCAATTGCAGGCCGAAGGAAAGTCGCGTCACGATCTGGGACGTGAAAAATTTATCGAACGCGTGTGGGACTGGAAGCACGAATCCGGTTCAACCATCACCCGTCAGATGCGCCGACTCGGTGATTCAGCCAACTGGGAATATGCCGATACCGAAGGCGATCGCGGTGGCTACTTCACCATGGACGCGAAGATGTCCAAAGCCGTGGTCGAAGTATTCGTGCGTTTGCACGAGCAAGGCTTGATTTACCGTGGCAAGCGGCTGGTGAACTGGGACCCGGTGTTGGGCACGGCGGTATCTGATTTGGAGGTTGTCAGCCAGGAGGAGGACGGGAAGATTTGGGAGATCCTTTACCCGTTTGAAAACGCTGAAGGCGGATTGGTCGTCGCAACGACGCGGCCCGAAACTTTGCTGGGTGACGTGGCGGTTGCAGTCCATCCAGACGATGAACGCTATCGCCATCTGGTCGGCAAGCGTGTCCGGTTGCCATTGACAGATCGTACGATTCCGGTCATCGCAGACAATTATGTCGACAAGGAATTCGGTACCGGCTGCGTGAAGATCACGCCTGCGCATGATCTCAACGACTACGCCATTGGCCAGCGCCACGACCTTCCACAAATTTGCGTGCTTACACTGGATGCCAAAATCAACGACGCGGCACCAGAAGCCTATCGTGGACTTGATCGATTTGATGCGCGGAAGCAGGTGTTGAAAGATCTCGATGCGCTGGGTCTTTTAGTCTCGGAGAAAAAATACAAGCTCAACGTGCCGCGATCCGACCGCACCGGCGTCATTGTCGAACCGATGTTGACCGACCAGTGGTTCGTG
>JBKJMK010000066.1:0-11073 GCA_046596005.1 Usitatibacteraceae bacterium
GAGGTGGTGCTCCAACACCTCGACATTCGGATGCGATTTCAGTTGCTGCGCCAGTGTTTTTTGCACTGCGCGGCCGGTTGCGTCGGCGGCGTGCACAATGCGCCGATGAGAATGTCCGCCTTCACGGGTGAGATGCAGTTCCGCGGTATTTTGATCATCATGGGTGAATCGCACACCCTGGTTGACCAGCCATTCCACGGCGTGTCGGCCGCGCTCAACGACCAGGCGCACGGCATCATCGTTACACAGGCCAACACCGGCAATATGGGTATCCCTGATGTGGTTTGCGGTTGAATCATCCTCGCCCAGCACGGCGGCAATGCCGCCTTGTGCCCAGGCGCTTGCGGCATCGAGGAGTTCCTGTTTGGTGATCAACGCAACCTTTTGGGTTTCGGCGAGTCTCAATGCAAGTGATATGCCGGCGAGGCCGCTGCCTATGATCAGTACGTCGTAGTTTTTCATTTTTTTGCTCTTGGCGGCCGGCAATGGCTAGCCGACCGTCTGGATAAGTGAACTATTTTACTTAGCGGCAGTCTTTAGTTCGAGTTTTAGGCGCGTTTCGGCTTGATTTTTTTTTGGAACTTCCGATGGTGCAACTTGGTTGGGGAGAATAGTTATGGCAGAGTTGACGTTTATAATACCTGACGTAGTCGGGCTAAACAGTACGGCGCGCAATCGCAAGTCTGCGCCCGGTGTGGTGTCCAACCGGCGCGCGCTGAATGAGGCTACGGCGACCACGCGACCGGTCAATCAGGGGAAGGTGTTGATGAGTGATCGCGAAGTCGATCAACAATTGGTGGTGCGTGCACAGGCAGGCGACAAACGCGCATTTGAATTGCTCGTCATCAAGTATCAGCGCAAGGTTGAGCGCTTGCTATCACGCATTATTCGCAATCAGGATGAAATTCAGGATGTTGCCCAGGAGTCGTTCATCAAAGCCTACCGTGCGCTTGCCAATTTTCGCGGCGATAGTGCGTTCTACACCTGGCTTTATCGCATATCAGTGAATACCGCGAAGAATTATCTCGTCAGCCAGGGTCGGCGTGCGCCGACCAGCACCGGCTATGATGCTGAAGAGGCGGAGGGTTTTGAGGATGCAGTTGGCCTGCGTGATAATGCAACGCCAGATGCGTTACTGATGTCGAAGCAGATTGCCGAAATTGTCAACGCCACCATCGACAAGCTTCCGGAAGAATTAAGAACTGCGATTACGTTGCGCGAAATCGACGGTTTGAGTTACGAAGAGATTGCGCAAATAATGGATTGTCCGATTGGGACCGTCCGGTCGCGGATCTTTCGTGCCCGTGAAGCGGTGGCTGAGCAACTGCGTCCACAGCTGGGTACGACAAAAGACAGGAGATGGTGAAATGAACGAAAAATTATCTGCCTTGATGGACGGAGAACTCGATCAGGGTCAGGCGCGTACAGTGATCAAATCGCTTGGCAGCGATGACGTATCCCGTGATCACTGGGATATGTACCATATTATTGGTGAATCGTTGCGCGGCGATGATGTTGGACGCGCCAGATCGCACAAGGGCAGTACCGACGCGATTTTTGCAGCGTTAGCGTTGGAGCCAACCGTGTTGGCACCGACGATGATCAAGCAACCGGTGGAAAATCGCACGCGCATTGCGTTGGCCGTGGCTGCCTCGGTGATCACCATCTCGGCTGTTGGTGTGGTGGCAATGCAACAACAGAGCGGGCAGGTCGCACCCGTACAATTGGTGCAAAAAATTGCACCGCAACCCGTTGCCTTGAGCAAGCTCCCGCCCACCACGGCCGAGGTGCGGGTAAATGATTACCTTGTTGTGCACCGCCAATTTTCCAATCCAGGCGCATTTCAGCCAGCTGCGTTGAGTCGCGAGGCGCATGGTGGGCCGGTGCCGCAGGTGAATGCCAGATAATCGGATTTCAGGTTTAAAGCGGTCGCATGCTTGAAATTTGGATTTGAAAGCGGCTACAAGATCAATACACGGGGAGTGTAAGTTTTTTGGCGCACGGATTGAAATGAAAAGCAGGTTGAAGTCACAGGCAGCATTTATCGCGTTTATTGCAGGATTGATCCTGCTCTCCGGGCACGCGGGTGCCCAACCGACTGCATCGGCTCAGCTTGATGCTCGTGAATGGTTGGATCGAATCGCCAGATCTGCTCGCGAATTGCCTTACACAGGCGTGTTTATTCAACAAACTGCGGATGGTGTAAGTACATCGCGTATCACGCATTTGGTTGATCGTCAGGGTGTAGAGCTGGAAAAACTCGAGATGCTGGACGGACCGTTAACCGAAATTATCCGGCGCAATGAAGAAATGTATTGTTACCATCCGGATGCGAAGACCGTTCGGGTAGACAGGCGCGTCAGCGGTCGTTTTTTTCCGTCACTTATTTCCGGCAACGCCAAGGCCATCACGGAAAATTACACCGTCAAGCTTGGCAATGTTGAGCGAGTTGCAGGATTTGATTGTCAGTGGGTGATCCTTGAACCCAAAGACGCAATGCGCTATATGCAAAAATTGTGCGCGGAGCTTGGCAGTGGTTTATTGCTCCGGGCACGTATGTATAACAACCGAAATCAGATGCTCGAACAATTCATGTTTACGCAGCTGGACTTGAGCCGCGGTTTGGCAAAACAGTCTTTGAAATCCCGATTCGAACAATTGCCCGGTTGGCAGATAACTGATTCTGCCAAAACGACAAAAACAACCGATACTGGCTGGAAGGTTGCACAGCTTCCGGCTGGCTTCAAGAAAGTTGCCGAGATGGTTCGCACCATGGCCGGTCGGCCGGCACCGGTATCGCAGTTGGTGTTTTCGGATGGCCTCCTGCAAGTATCGGTATTTGTTGAACCGATGCAGGGTAATGCGCAGACGTCAGGGGCACGCATGACGGATGACAGCCCGATTGCGTTCGCAATGCGTCCAGTGGCGGATCATCAGGTAACGGTGATGGGCGAAGTGCCAGTCGCGGCAGTGCAAGCCATTGCTGACAGCGTGATGCTGAAAGGCCGATAGATTCATGCGCGATGCGTGAATCTATTTGTCATATTTTCGTGGGCGTAAGCCCGATCGGGTTTTTGCAAGTTTCGCCGGGTCTTGCCCGGCGAGTCGTTTCAAATGGAGAAAGCATGACACTACGTACTGAGAAAAGCTTGTATGGAATGGTGGCTTCACTAGCCATTTTGGGCGCAACAATTTTTTTCGTAAATACCAGCGCATCTGCGAAGGACCTGCCCGATTTCACTGAGTTGGTTGAAAAACACGGCCCTGCCGTGGTCAACGTCAGCACCAAGTCGAGGTCTGGAAATCAGCGCGGCCAACAGCAACCGGACGAAAACGACTTGTATGAGTTTTTTCGCCGTTTCATGCCGCCAGATGCATCGCCGAATCCAAGGGGGAGTCCGAATACGCCAAACGCTCCTCGTCGCAATCCGCGCCTGCCTGGACCGAACCAGGACGCACCGTTGCGCGATTTGGGGCAAGGCTCCGGCTTCATTATCTCGACGGATGGCTATGTGATTACCAATGCGCATGTCGTACAACGCGCTGATGAAGTGCTCGTGACCTTGACCGATAAACGCGAATTCAAGGCCAAAGTTATCGGTACTGACGAGCGCACCGACGTCGCCGTATTGAAGATCGATACCACCGGTTTACCTAAACTCAATATCGGTGATTCTGACAAGGTGCGTGTCGGTGAATGGGTGCTCGCGATCGGTTCGCCCTTTGGCTTTGAAAATACCGTCACAGCAGGCATTGTGAGTGCCAAGAGCCGTGATACGGGGGATTTCGTGCCCTTCATCCAGACTGATGCGGCGGTCAATCCAGGTAATTCTGGCGGGCCGCTGTTTAATACCAAAGGCGAAGTGATCGGTATTAATTCGCAGATTTTCAGCGGCAACGGCGGATACCTGGGCATTTCATTTGCCATCCCGGTCAACACGGCGATGGGCGTGGCGAACCAACTGATCAAGACCGGCAAGGTCAATCGTGGTCGCGTTGGTGTCGCAATGAATCCCTCGCCGATATCCAAGGATTTAGCTGAGTCGCTGGGACTGCCCAATGCAAAGGGCGCGCTGATTGATGAGGTGACCAAAGATAGTCCCGCAGAGAAAGCTGGCATCCTGGCCCAAGACATCATTCAGAAGGTCAATGGCAAGCAGATTGATACGTACATCGATGTCACCCGTGCGATCAGCAATACCGCCCCCGGAACCAAGGTGGTACTGACGATCTGGCGGAAAGGCGGCCCAAAGGAAATATCCGTGACGGTGGGCGAGGCACCTGGCGACACACGCATTGCCGCTGCGCCGGACAAGAAGACGGACAAAAAGGACATCGCGCCGCCGGATAGGCTCGGACTTGTTGTTGGCGAAATCAGTGCCGATGATCGTAAAACGTTGAAGCTTGACAACGGGGTAGTGGTCAAGGACTCTGATGGTGCCGCAGAGCGCGCCGGAATTCGCCAAGGTGATGTCATTCTCGCGGTAAACAATGCCGATGTGAAATCCGTCAGCCAATTCAATGAAATCGTTGCCAAGCTGGATGCAAAGAAAGCGGTTGCGTTGTTAGTCAGGCGCGAAAACCAGACGCGCTACGTGACGCTGCGAATCGATTCAAAGTAGTGAAGCAATTGACTGTGTTATCGCGGCGTTATTGCCATCTCTGCGATGACATGATCGCAGCCCTGCAAGAATTGCGGGGCAGTTCTTTTGAAGACTTCGATGTTGACGTAGTTGATGTCGACCAATTCCCTTCACTTGAAAGAAAATGGGGCGAGAAAGTGCCGGTTTTGCTGTGCGGAGATGTGGAAATTTGCCACTATTTTCTCGATCAGGATCTGTTGGCGTTGCATCTCGACCGGCTGGAAAAGCGGGCCTGAAAGGTCAATTCAGCGACGCTTTTGGGGTAGAATGCTGGATTCCATCAAATAAGGGCACCCTTGTGTGCCCTTATTTGTTGTTGGACACCACAACATTATGAATTTAATACGAAATTTCTCCATTATTGCGCATATCGATCACGGCAAATCTACGCTGGCGGATCGCATTATTGAGCGTTGCGGAGGACTTTCTTCGCGCGAGATGGAATCCCAAGTCCTCGACTCGATGGACCTTGAGCGCGAGCGTGGAATCACCATAAAAGCGCAGACAGCTGCGTTGACCTACAAAGCCCGGGACGGGCTGACCTATGAACTCAATCTGATCGATACGCCCGGTCACGTCGATTTTTCTTATGAGGTCTCACGCTCGTTGTCTGCCTGTGAGGGCGCGTTGCTGGTGGTTGATGCATCGCAGGGCGTGGAAGCGCAGACAGTGGCAAATTGTTATACAGCCACTGATTTGGGCGTTGAAGTAACGCCGGTGCTGAACAAGATTGACCTTCCGAGTGCAGACCCGGCCCGTGTAATTGCAGAGATCGAGGATATTATCGGCATTTATGCTGAAGACGCCGTCCAGTGCAGCGCCAAGACTGGCGTGGGCATTGAAGAGGTGATTGAGACCGTTATCGCCAAGGTGCCACCTCCGAAGGGTTCCATATCGAACCCGCTCAAGGCGCTGATCATCGACTCCTGGTTTGATAATTACGTTGGTGTTGTCATGCTTGTGCGGGTAGTTGATGGTGTGTTGAAGCCCAAAGACAAGATTTTGCTGATGGCATCCGGCGCACAGCATCTGGTGGAACAGGTAGGGGTGTTTACGCCGCGCTCGCAGTCAAGGGCATCGCTATCTGCTGGCGGCGTCGGATTTATCATCGCTGGTATCAAAGAGCTAAAAAATGCCAAAGTCGGTGATACCGTCACGCTTGTAGAAAATCCTGCAAAAGAAGCGCTGCCGGGCTTTAAGGAGATCAAACCTCAAGTGTTTGCTGGTCTCTATCCGATTGAGTCCAATCAGTACGATGCACTTCGCGACGCGCTCACTAAATTGCAATTGAACGATTCTTCATTGCGCTTCGAACCAGAAACTTCGCAAGCGCTGGGATTCGGTTTCCGCTGTGGCTTTCTCGGACTGCTGCATATGGAAATCGTGCAGGAACGCCTCGAGCGCGAGTACAACATGGATCTGATCACCACTGCACCAACGGTGATTTACCAGATCATGCTGCGCGACGGTACCGTAATGGAAATCGAAAATCCATCGCGCTTACCGGATTTGGCGAAAATCGAGGAAATCCGCGAACCGATGATCATCGCAACAATGCTGATGCCACAGGAGTATGTAGGTTCCGTGATTATTTTGTGCAATCAAAAGCGCGGCGTGCAAGTGGATATGGAGTACCACGGTCGGCAGGTTATTTTGAAGTATGAAATGCCGATGAACGAAGTGGTGATGGATTTTTTCGACAAGCTGAAATCTGTTTCGCGAGGCTACGCGTCGCTTGACTACGAGTTCAAGGAATATCGTGCTTCTGATTTGGTGAAACTGGACATTCTGATTAACGGCGACAAGGTTGACGCGTTGTCGCTGATCGTGCATCGGGCCAATAGCCAATATCGAGGGCGCGAGCTGGCGAGCAAGATGCGCGAGCTGATCCCCCGTCAGATGTTTGATGTGGCTGTGCAGGCGGCGATTGGGGCGAATATTATTGCCCGCGAAAACATCAAGGCCCTGCGCAAGAACGTGATTGCCAAATGCTATGGCGGTGATATTTCCAGAAAGCGAAAGTTGCTGGAAAAGCAAAAGGCTGGCAAGAAACGCATGAAGCAGGTTGGCAACGTGGAAATTCCGCAAGAGGCGTTTTTGGCGATCCTGCAGGTCGATGGAAAGTAGTGCAATTCTTCGGTTGGTCCGCGTGGATCGCCATCCATCGCGTCGACCATGCCGAGCAGGTTTCGACAGTACATAATCGGGCCATGAAGTACACGGCTAATCATTCAGGGAAAGACGCGAAATAATGAATTGGGAAATGATCGGTTGGATTGCACTTGCAACGAGTGGCTTGGTCATTCTTGCGAGTTTTTTTATCGGGCGCACAAGCGCCGACTCACAAAATATGCCACTTGCTGAAGGACGCCAGAATCAGCATGCCATTCATGCGTGGCTGGAAATCGCCTGGCCGGTATTCTTTATCGCCATCATGGGTATGCTTACACTCAAAGAGGTGATGGGTTTCCCCGCTGTTTTGTTGCTCGCGACCGTGTTGACGGGAATTGTCTGGGGCATCGACACGTTCGTGCTGAAAAAAGCGCGCGTAAATAAATCTGCTGAACCGGTCGTGGTGGAGATGGCGCGAAGCTTTTTCCCCGTCATCCTGATTGTATTTGTACTGCGTTCGTTCCTGTACGAACCTTTCAAGATTCCGTCAGAGTCAATGGTGCCGACCCTGGTTGTCGGTGACTTCATACTGGTAAACAAGTTTGCCTATGGCGTTCGTCTGCCGGTTATAAATAAAAAAATTATCGATCTTGGTTTGCCCCAGCGTGCGGATGTCATGGTTTTTCGTTACCCTGAGGATCCGACCAAGGATTTCATCAAACGTGTTGTGGGCGTTCCCGGTGACAAGATCGTCTACAAAAACAAGCGTCTTGTGATCAATGACCAGCCGGTACCTACTGACCGGCTCGATTCACAGACACGAGTGGACGACCGCCTTGTCTTTCAAAGCTATGATGTGATTCGCGAAAAGCTTGGCGAAAAACCGCACATTTCCTATATTGATCCGCGGATGCCTGACGTGCGTCTTGGCGGGGTTCGCGAGTTCCTCAATCGTGCCAATTGCGCATACAATGATGACCAAATGACTTGCACAGTTCCTGCCGGACACTACTTTATGATGGGTGACAATCGGGATAATAGCGAAGACAGTCGTTATTGGGGCTTTGTGCCTGAGGAAAATATAGTTGGCAAAGCAGTACTGGTCTGGATGAATTTCGGCTCCATGAAGCGCGTCGGCACATCCATAGAGTGAAACTTGATTTCGGCATCGAGGAATCCATGAAAACACCAACGAAAAATCTTAAACGGCAGCGAGGTATTGGCTTCATTGGGCTCATATTTATTTTTGCCGTGTGTGCCGTCGTCCTTCTTATAGGCATGAAGCTGGTGCCAGTTTATCTTGAGCTATTCGCCGTTAAAAAAGTAATAGCCGCGATGGCGCAAGGGGAAGAAGTGAAGAGTGGAACTGTCACCGACATCCGAAAGAGTTTTGATCGGCGGGCAGCCATTGACAATATCCAAGCCCTCGCCGGGGCGGACTTAGAGATTACAAAAGATGCGGGAGAGACCGTTGTCGTGGCGACTTGGCAGCATAGGGTTGCGCTGTTCACTGGCTATACGCTTCTGGTTGACTTCAGCGTGAATTCAAAAGACGGCTAATCACCGGATAGTCGACATGACGCTGAGCGAGCTAGAGCATAAGCTCGGGCATAAATTCACCAAGGTTGCCCTCCTTGAGCAGGCCTTGACGCATCGCAGCTTCGGGGCGTCGCACAATGAACGCCTTGAGTTTCTGGGCGATAGCATTCTTAATTTTTGTATCGCGAGCTTGGTTTTCGATCAATTTCCGGCCATGCCCGAAGGGGAAATGAGTCGGCTGCGCGCCAACTTGGTAAACCAGTCGGTACTCGCCGCGATATCCACCGAGCTTGAACTGGGACCCATGCTTCGATTGGGCGATGGCGAACTAAAGACGGGTGGCGCAAATCGTCCCTCGATTTTAGGCGACGCGCTGGAGGCCATTATTGCGGCAGTTTATCTCGATGCAGATTTTACGTCGGCGTCAAACGTGGTGCGCGTATTGTTTACAACGCGAATGGAGACGGCCAGTGATGCAAAACCCGTCAAGGATGCCAAGACCGGGCTACAAGAGTGGTTGCAGGGAAAGCATTTACCACTACCCGAGTACAAGGTAAGCAGAATTGAAGGCGAGTCGCACCGCCAGGTATTTCACGTCGAATGTGAAATAGCCTCGTTTGGCGTCAAGTCAGCAGGGCGCGGTGCCAGCCGACGCTTGGCCGAACAGGAGGCTGCGGCCGAAGCACTGATCGCGCTGGCACAGGGCCGTTTCGCCGCAACGTCCCCGCCAGGCCTTAAGCGTGGACACTGATTTTCGATGTGGTACCGTCGCGATCATTGGTCGCCCGAACGTTGGCAAATCAACTTTGCTCAATCATCTCGTCGGCCAAAAGGTAAGCATCACTTCAAATAAAGCGCAAACGACGCGCCACCGCATTACCGGCATTCTGACCGATGCCACGGCACAATTTCTATTTCTCGATACGCCAGGATTTCAAAAGACGCACGACAACGCGCTCAATCGGGTGTTAAACCGTACCGTAAGTCAAACAGTTATTGACGCGGACGTCGTGGTAGCGATTGTTGAGGCAACGCGCTTTTCTGACGCCGACGAGCAAGTCTTGAAACAGGCCGCCAATAGCGCTCACCTGATTCTTGCCGTCAGCAAGTGTGATCGAGTGAAAGAAAAGGGCAAGCTGTTTACTTTCCTGACAGAGATGCAGGCCAGGGCAAATTTTGTTGCAATGGTGCCGATCAGCGTTCAACAAAAGCAGACGCTCGATGAGCTCAAAAAAGTTATCCGCGCACACTTGCCCGTGGCGCCCGCAATTCATGATGCTGATAGTTTTACGGACCGCTCGGAGCGCTTTATGGCAGCGGAGTTCATACGGGAGAAAGTCTTCCGTCAGCTTGGTGATGAATTGCCATACGCCGCTAATGTCTTGATTGATAAATTTGAAGTGGTCGGCGGTCTCAGGCGTATTTTTGCGAGCATTGTCGTCGAGAAGACCAGCCAGAAAGCCATTTTGATTGGCGAGAAAGGCGAGCGCCTGAAACGTATCGGGACGGATGCGCGCAAGGACATGGAGGCCAGCTTTGGCTGCAAGGTGTATCTGGAACTATGGGTGCGCATCAAAAAGGGCTGGGCGGACGACGGCGCATTGATTCGTCAGTATGGCTATGAATGATTTGTCGCAAAGACCTGCGCCCGTTGTTGATGCAATTTCCTCTACCAAGCGCGTTCGACAGTTTGTCAACCAGCCTGACGCAGGATTTGTTTTGCACACCTACGCCTATCGTGAAACCAGCTTGATTGTGGAAACATTTACGCGTCTACATGGCCGCGTCGTCATGGTCGCGAGAGGCGCCAAGCGACCCAAAGGAACTTTGAGGGGTGTCTTGAATCCGTTTCAGGGGTTAACGCTAGCGTGGTTTGGCAAGAACGAAATGAAAACGCTTAAATCAGTTGAACAAGAGCAAATTCTGCCGCAACTTTCTGGTGCTGCTTTGCTGTCCGCATTTTATTTGAATGAGCTTTTACTGAAATTGGCGACCAGGGAAGATCCCCACGAAACTCTTTTCGATGCGTATGCAGAAACGATGACGTCACTTGCAATGCTCCAGAGCGGAAACAGATGCGCGCGCGTAATCGCGCCAATTCTCAGGCAGTTTGAGGTGACATTGCTACAGGAACTGGGCTATGCATTACAATTTTGCGAAGAAGCCGATAGCCATGCACCGATTCAAGCCGAACGTGAATATTTCTATTTTGTTGAACGCGGGCCCGTTTTAGCAGGCTCAATTGCGAGACAGTCTGGATTTACCGAGGGCTTGCCGTTGCAAGGTAAAACACTGACCGACATGGCGTGCCGCGACTATCGCGATCCCCAGACACAATCAGAGTCCAAGCAATTGATGCGCATGATGATTAACCATTTGCTTGGTGACAAAACACTCCATACTCGCCAACTGATGCGCGAAATGCGCTGACAATATTTGCTTCATTATCATGGCCAAACTTAGCGTCAACCTGAATAAAATAGCATTGCTGCGAAATACGCGTGCATTGGACATACCGAGCATTACGCGGCTGGCGAGCATCGTGATCAAAGCCGGTGCTGACGGTATTACGGTACATCCGCGGCCAGATGGGCGCCACATTTTGCCAACTGATGTGAGTGAGCTTGCGGCATTGCTGAAAGCAGTGCCGGGTGTGGAGTTCAATATAGAAGGCAACCCCTTTCACAATCTGCTGGGGTTTGTGCGCGAATTTCGTCCGCATCAATGCACGCTTGTCCCCGATGAAAGCGGACAATTTACATCGGACCATGGGTGGGAT
>JBKJMK010000386.1:0-4772 GCA_046596005.1 Usitatibacteraceae bacterium
TGCACCGCTATCACGTGTGATGATCAACCATTTTCCGCGTAGCCCCTGCTCTCCAGCGCCTTGCGCGGCATCGGTGCCATCCAAAATGCTCAACGGCACCGGTGGCAAATTAATCACCGGGGAAATCAGTTCCCCGTAGTTGCTAGTCTTTGTTGGCGGGAACCAATAAAACGCCGCAAACGACGCCAGTGTTGGCAGCGCAAACAACGCCATCATCAGCACAAGTTTCGTGCGGGGGCTAATCATTGTTTCCCTTCGCTATTGGCCCGCCTTTGCGGCAAACCGCGTTCGAACTTTACGTTCAGCGCGACCCACAGAACAGCGACGGTCAATGCCAACGAATACCATGTCAGCATATATTCGATATGCTTTTCTTCTCGCGCATCCGGACGCTCTAAAACAGGCTTTAGTGGCGGTGCAGCCATTTTTGCCAGCAAAACCAGCGGCAATACCTCAAGGTTACTTGCCGCACGATAGCGTTCAATTGTGAGGTTTTGCCACAGGTTGCCTTGAGTGGTCGTCTGCGTAAGCTCGAGAAACCGCGTACTTGGAAGCATCAATACGCCCTCCACCGCAACCGATCCTGATTGTGTCGGAATCGAAGGCGGCGAGGGATAACCGACACCGCGCGCCACCCAACCGCGATTGACGAGTACGTAACGATTTGTGCCGCTAATTTTTAGCGGCGTGATCACGTGAAAGCCAACGGACTCATTATCGAACTTGTTATCAAGAAAAATTTGTCCACTCTCCAGCCACTCGCCACGTGCAATCGCGCTCATGAATCTCAAGGCAAGCGGATCGGCAATCTCAGCACCAAGCACCATTTGCGGCGCGGAGGCACGGTGTTCAAACTCGGTTTGCAACAGTCGCTTCTCCGCAGCGCGCGCTTGCTGCCAATGTCCAAGGTACAACGTCAGGGAAAACACGCAAAGCGCGGCCAGCGTCGGTATTAACGCAGGCACAAATCGAATTTCGGATAGTCGAAACAACATCGGGATGGCCAGCAAGAGAGAGTCGGTGGGAACGGGTACGTTAGAATAGTTCTTGGACAAGATGATTCGCGAATGATTCGAGGCTGGCATTAGGCAATGAAAATATTGGTGGTAATTCTGCTCTTCCTGGTAATCGGTAGTCTTTTCAGTGCACTGTACTTCATGTACCGGGACAAAGGAGACTCAAAGCGCATGGTGACTGCTTTGACTTTCCGCATCGTACTCTCGGTGGCGATTTTCCTAATCCTGATCGGCAGTTATTACTTCGACCTGGTACCGGGGTGACAGGAACAAGCCGAGCTGCGTGGCAACAAGTAATTAACCTCACCACACAAAAAAAGCCGCACAATGTGCGGCTTTTTTCAGCCAGACTTCATTGCCTAGGCAAGCCAATAGACAAATACGAAAAGGCCCAACCACACGACGTCAACAAAGTGCCAATACCAAGCCACTGCCTCGAAAGCAAAGTGGTGCTCGGGGGTGAAATGTCCCTTGATGCTGCGGACCAGAATCACCGTTAACATAATGGCGCCGAGCGTGACATGGAAACCATGAAAACCAGTGAGCATGAAGAAAGTTGAGCCGAAGACGCCAGACGTCAATTTCAAATTCAGTGCCGAATAAGCGTGGGAATACTCGTACACCTGGACGCCCAAAAATATCACGCCTAGCAACACCGTCAGAAATAGCCCGAGGATCAGTTGTTTTCGATTATTGGCAATCATTGCATGATGCGCCCATGTCACCGTCACACCCGAGCTAAGCAGTAACGCAGTATTGATGGCGGGCAGACCCCATGCGCTCATCGGTGAAAACTGGAATGCCGGATTAGGATCAAGATATGGCCCCATCGTCGGCCACTTGGCCTCGTAGCCTTGCCAGATCAAGGCATTATCGAAATCCCCAAGCCATGGCACGGAAAATATCCGGGCGTAAAAAAGCGCTCCGAAGAAAGCGGAAAAAAACATCACTTCCGAAAAAATGAACCAACTCATGCTCCAGCGATAGGAGGTGTCCATCTGCTTGTTGTACAAACCGGATTCACTTTCGTGAATAACGATGCCAAACCAACCAAACAACATGTACACCAAAATGCTGAAGCCGATTGCAATCGAGGTGTAACCCCATGGCTGGATTTCATTCATCCACATGGCCAACCCGGACATGAAGAAAAACAGCGCAATAGAGCCCACCACAGGCCACTTGGACGGTGGGGCGAAATAATAACCGCCAGTTGTTGCACTCATGCTAAAACTCCCATAAAACTCTCAGTAATCGAACATTATTTGGCGGTGAGTGCTCTTACCAAAAAAAACAAACTCACCACAAACACCAAAACACAAAAAACACCCACTGCAATAATGTGTTGCACTTTTAACTTTTGCTGGTCGCTCTCGTAGCCCTTGCTGCTTCGGATGCCGAGAAACCCCCATAACACGGCTTTGAACGTGTTCCACATCAAACGGCTTTGAACGTGTTCCACATCAGACGGCTTTGAACCTGTTCCACATTAGGACTTATTGCTTTCTTCCGTCACGTTGAAAAATGTGTAAGACAGCGCGATAGCAGCAAGATCCTTTGGCAGTTTCGGGTCAACAAAAAATGTAACCGGCATGTCGCGTGTTTCTCCCGCTTGCAAGGTCTGATTGCTGAAACAAAAACACTCAAGCTTGTTGAAGTACAGTCCCGCCTCGACAGGCGCAAAGCTTGGCACAGCACGACCGGTCGTCGCGTACGACGACGTGTTGGTCACACGGTAAACCACGGTCGTCAAAGTGCCGGGATGAATTTCGACGGTCTTGTTGACTGGTTCAAATTTCCATGCAAAATTCTTGTTCAGATTCGCGTCAAATTCCACTTTTATAACGCGACTGCTATCGACCTGCGTGCTCTCTGCGATTGTCCGCGTCGCTGTGATACCGAGCACACTGCAGATTTGGCGATAAAGGGGCACCATCGACGCACAAAACACCAGCATCACCGGCACAACCATCAGCAGCTTCCAGAATGTCACACGATTGTTTTCGCGTATTTCGTCTGGAGAAGTTGACTCTGCAGCGTGGCTCAATTAATCACCCTGGCAAACTTCAAAATTGAGTACGTGAACACCGCTGCCACCCACAGCAGCAAAAGCATAAGCGTAATGGTTTTCCTGCGGCTTGTACTTGCGCGCAGCTGATCAGTTGTTTTTTCGTTCATCGGTTGTTCGGTTACTTCAGCACCGGTGGCGTTTCAAACGTGTGATAGGGAACCGGGCTCGGTAGATGCGTCCACTCAAGCGAATCAGCGCCTTCCCACTGGCGGTCCTTGGCCTTCTCTCCGGAACGGATCGTTGTGACCACGTTGTAGAGAAAAATAAGTTGACTAAAGCCGAGCACGAACGCGCCAATTGTGGAGATCGCGTTCCACTCGGCATATTGCAAGGCGTAGTCTGGAATTCGACGCGGCATACCGGCGAGTCCCAAGAAATGCTGCGGGAAGAAGGTGACGTTGAACGCAATGGCAGAAATCCAGAAATGCCATTTGCCAAGCGTCTCGTTGTACATCTTGCCAGTGAACTTTGGCAGATAAAAATACACTGCGGCGGTCAGGCCCCAGATGGCGCCAGGGAACAATACGTAATGAAAGTGTGCGACGACATAATAGGTATTGTGCAACGTGATATCCACGGCAACAATCGCCAGCACCAATCCCGAAAATCCGCCGAGCGTAAACATGCACAAAAATCCAATACAGAACAGCATCGGCGTTTCAAACGTAAGCGAGCCACGCCACATGGTCGCGATCCAATTAAAAATCTTCACGCCTGTCGGCACTGCGATCAGCATCGTCGCATACATGAAAAACAACTGTCCTGCAGCCGGCATGCCGACTGTGAACATGTGGTGACCCCAAACGATGAAAGACAAAATGGCGATCGAGCCGGTTGCATACACCATCGATGCATAACCAAACAGCGGCTTTCTGGCAAACGCGGGGATGATCGACGAAACGATGCCGAACGCTGGCAAAATCAGGATATATACCTCGGGGTGCCCGAAAAACCAGAAGATGTGCATAAACATCGTCGGGTCGCCACCACCGGCCGCGTTAAAAAAGCTTGTGCCGAAGTGACGATCCGTGAGCAGCATCGTTATTGCGCCGGCCAGCACCGGCATGGTCGCGATCAGCAGGTAGGCCGTTATCAGCCAGGTCCAGCAAAACAACGGCATTTTCATCAACGTCATTCCAGGCGCACGCAGATTCAGCAACGTCGTAATAATATTGATCGAACCCATAATTGATGACGCGCCAAGCAGGTGCAATGCCAGAATCGACATATCGACGCCAATACCCCCTTGCATCACGAGGGGAGGATACAACGTCCACCCGGAAGACGCTGCACCACCCGGCACGAAGAAAGTCGCCAACAACAAAATAGCTGCTGGAATCATTATCCAGAAGCTCCAGTTATTCATCCGCGGAAACGCCATATCAGCGGCGCCGATCTGCATTGGAATCAGCCAATTGGCAAAGCCGACAAAAGCAGGCATGACAGCGCCAAAAATCATTACCAGCGCGTGCACTGTCGTCAATGAATTGAAAAATTCCGGCTGCAGATATTGAAGGCCTGGCTGAAACAACTCGGCGCGAATACCGAGCGCCATCGCGCCACCGACAAAAAACATCATAAACGCGAACCAAAGATACATCGTCCCGATGTCTTTGTGGTTGGTCGTGGTGAAATAGCGCGTCAACCCGCCTGGTGCGTGGTCATGCGAGTGATCGTGCGCGTGG
>JBKJMK010000348.1:0-2618 GCA_046596005.1 Usitatibacteraceae bacterium
GCCTCCGACGATGCGTGAGACCAATTGGAAGGTGTCTTCTAAGGTTGTCACAGCGGTGGCACAGACTTCGAGTGCGTCGATTCGGATGCGCAGCCTCGGGAGCGCGCAAAAAACCGAGGTTGTCCCATTGCTGGCAGAGCGCCTTATTTATCCGCGCGACACGAATGTTGCGACACTACAACCGGCATTTCGCTGGGCGTCGGCAAACCCCAAGGGGCCGTTTGAATTTGAGTTGAAGGCAAGCGCCGGTGCTAAATCGGTTTATAAAGCCAAGTCGAACGCCACATCCCTGGCGTTGCCGAAGAATATCAAGCTGCTACCCGACTCGGAATACAACTGGATGGTCAAAGTTGGCGGCAATGACGTGGGCATGACGACTTTCAAGACGCTGCCTGCACATTCACTGGATCTGACGCAAAAGCGCAAGCCCGACGACAAAGCACCATTTTCGGACTGGTTGCTTTACGCGTTGACACTTAAAGAAGTTGGTGCCGATCAGGATGCAGGCGAGATTTGGGCACGGCTGGCGAAGGACCGGCCAGACTTGCCGGAATTAACCGCGCTGGCCAGGTAATCACGCCTTGCCAGACGGCGTGCCGATTTGGGTCGGCACGCCGTCTGCTTTTTAATGGCCGTAACTTTTGCAATGGGCGCTTTTTGCGCAATAATCAGGTTCTAAATATAGTGGTAACTATGCGCACATCCACTTTCAACAAGACCTTGTTTTTTCGACGCATTAGCGTGCTGCTGATGTGCGTGGTCGCGTTGCTCCTGGCTACGTCCAGCATTGCCGCCAATGATGACCGCGTTGCGTTGGTGATCGGCAACGACCAGTATCCAAGCGACCCGTTGCGCAATGCCGTAAATGACGCCCAGGCGGTTGCCAAGACGTTAAGTGATCTGGGCTTCAAAGTGATGATTAAGACCAACGCAGATTACGCCACCATGCGTGGCGTGGCGGTTGAGTTCGCAAAAGTGATGGAGGGCGCGACCGCAGCGGTATTCTTTTATGCCGGACACGGCATCCAGTACCGCGGCCAGAATTACCTGATCCCGACAGATGCCAAGTTGACCTCTGAGGCGTCGATTGCCTTTAACGCGATGCCGGTGACGCAGATACTTGACACAATGGACGATGCCAAAGTGCGGCACAAATTTATAATTCTTGATGCTTGCCGCAATAACCCGTTCAGCAACGTTTTCAGCTCAACCGGCCTCGCCAAAATTCAAGCACCTCCCGGCACAATCGTCTCATTTGCTGCCGCTGCGGGCCAGGTAGCACCCGATGGTGCCGATGGCATGAACAGCCTCTACACCACGGCGTTGGTAAGGGAAATGCGCGATCCGCAGCAGCAAGCGGCCGCGATGTTCCAACGCGTGCAAACGTATGTGGCGCAGGAAAGCATGTTCAAGCAACTGCCGGAATTCCACAACACGCCATTGTTTCGCATTCCGTTTTTCTTTGCCGAACGCGGTGCCCAGACGGCAACAGCAGCCGCGCCAGCGCCTGGCCTGTCGGGCGATGCACAGGCAGCTATCGAAGGTGAATTCTGGCGGAGTGCGAAAGAAGGTCGACGGATCGAAGGTTTTCAGGCGTATGTCGAAAAGTACCCGAACGGTAATTTCGCTTCGCTCGCACGAATTGAAATTGACCTCTTGAAACGTGAAAGATCTCAACAACAAGTGGCTGCTAGACCATTATCGGCTGGCAACGTCGGTGTCCCGTCGGTGCTTGTGCCGGAATCAAGCGCGGCACTGCCTGCACCGGTACCGTTGCCCGCAACGGTGCTATCTGCCGAGAAAGTCCAGGCACTACCAGCAAAGACGGTCATCGCAAGTTCTGCCTCAGTGCCGGCCACCCAGACCAGTGATTCTCGCGGCATAGAAATAAAACCTGCGAACGCGGTTCCCAACTCGCAAAAACCTGTTGAAGCAGTGCCCTCGATGGCGTCGAACGCGCCACCAACTGGCGCTATTGCGCCAGGATTTGACAAGGTAGCCTCGGTTTCGCCCGAACAAAGAACGACATTGCCTCCGGTGCCTGCCGCGGCCAAAGTGTTGGCGGGGCTCATTCAATTTCCAGGCGGCGCAACCTACAACGGCGAATACAAGGAAAACAAAGACAAGCTTCAGATTCTGCACGGACAAGGTGAATTCATCTCGTCTTCGGTTCGCTACAAAGGTGAATTTCGGGAAAACAAGAAACAAGGCAAGGGTGTGTACATTTGGGCAAATGGAGACCGTTATGAAGGCGACTTCGTCGACGATGAGCCTTCCGGTCGGGGCAAATTCATCTTTGCCAGCGGAGACCAGTACGAGGGCGAATACGCCAAGGGTGCATTCAATGGAAAAGGAATCTTTATCGCCAAGAACGGTGACAGAACGGACGGAGCCTTTGTCAACAACAAGGCGAATGGTCAAGCGGTCTACGTATTTGCCAGCGGTGACAAATATGAAGGTGAGATGGCAGCTGGAAAGATGTCCGGCAAAGGCAAATTCACCACCAAAGGTGGTGACCGCTGGGAAGCCACTTTCGTCAACGACCAGGCCCACGGTAGCGGAGTTTATTATTTTTCCAATGGTGATCGCTACGAAGGCGAGTTCACTGGCGGTGCGAT
>JBKJMK010000014.1:0-15817 GCA_046596005.1 Usitatibacteraceae bacterium
GCCGCTGGGCCATGGTACCGGGTGAGCTCACCCTGCTGCCACCGTGCGACGCGGCGACGCCAGATACTGCTGACTTCCCCACAATGAAGCTGTCCCAGTTTGCATCGCAAGGCATCCGTCGGCGTCACCGCCGACTGCTGCGCGACAGTGCGACGCTGAATGAGCTCACGCCCGAAGCGCGCCATATGGTACGCATCGATGCCAAACGTTTGCGCTATTTGGTGGATTTCTTCTCGCGCCTTTTTCCGAAAACGCGGGTCGAACGATACGAAAAAATACTTGGCCGGATCCAGGACCTGCTGGGCGAGACCAACGACGATGCGATCGCAATGACACATATCGAAAGCCTGGCACCACCCGAACGTTTCATCGATTTTGCGCGAGGCTGGTTCGCGGCGCGCACATTGGCGAATCTTGCCGGCATGGATCCCCTGATTGCCGACTTTAACGACGCCAAGCGCTTCTGGGGGAAGCAACGCGTGCCAAGTCATGCCACGATAGCGTCGAAACGCTAACCCGCAGACGGGCGCTAGGCAGAAAAAATTGCCCGGATTCCCGAGTTGGAGGACTTTGTTTTTCTTGCGAATATTTACCGATGTAGGAAAGCGCTTACGTTATGGCCGGGGCTTTGCCTATGGCTTATCGATTCGGTAGCGTCGAAGATTGAATGCCACGTTTCACGAATGTTCATGACTGTGTGCGTTGCAGATATCTGTCACGTTGCTGTGAATTGGCTTGCCTTTGGCCCGTGCGTTCCGCAGAGAGATGCTATGGGCGATTGGTTAAAAATCGCGGTCCAATAATATGGCGATCGACACGTTAAAAGCCTATAAGGCGAAGCGAAATTTCGCTGTCACCAGCGAGCCCACGGGTAGCATCGAAAATGCGGGCCGCATAGGCAGCGACACGACCTCACGCCGTTTCGTCATCCAGAAACACTGGGCGCGCAGTCTGCATTACGACTTCCGGCTGGAGCTGGACGGCACCATGAAAAGCTGGGCGCTGCCGAAAGGGCCGAGTTTCGACAGCAAAGATAAAAGACTCGCAGTCCATGTTGAAGACCATCCCATTTCCTACGCCGCCTTTGAAGGAACCATTCCTGATGGGCAGTATGGCGCAGGGAAAGTGATCGTCTGGGACACTGGACTCTGGGAGGCATTAGGAGACGCGCGCAAAGGCTATCGCGACGGCAATCTGAAATTCGAATTGCACGGTCATAAATTACACGGCCGCTGGGCGCTGGTACGCATGAAGGGCAAGAGCGAACGACAGGATCCGTGGCTGCTCATCAAGGAGAAGGATGCATTTGTGCGGCCCGCTGCTGAATTCAGTGTGGTTGATGAACATCCCGACAGTGTCAAAGGACTGCGCATGGCCGTTGCGAAAACCGCAAAAGCGCCGGCCGAACGCGGAACGGGCAACGCACTAAAAAAGTCATCGGCGTCGTCGCACGAGTCAGTACGGAAATTTCCGGACGGTGCTGTCAAGGCTGCCCTGCCGGAAAAATTCGCGCCGCAACTGGCAACGCTGGCCGCCTCGCCGCCCACTGACCCCGAAGAGTGGGTGTATGAAATTAAATTTGATGGATACCGCCTGCTCACGCGCATTGATGGGGCGGACATCCGGCTGTTCACGCGCAACGGCAATGACTGGACGGAAAAACTCCGCCCGCTGCAAAAAGAACTAGCCCGATTAAAACTGCCGTCGGGATGGTACGACGGCGAGATTGTGGTGCCAGGTGAACACGGCGTTCCGGATTTCGGCGCACTGCAACAGTCCTTTGACGATGCCAGGACGAAAGACATTGTGTTGTATTTATTCGACTTGCCCTATTTCGATGGTTACGATTTGCGCGGGGTACCCCTCGCGTCCCGTCGCGAACTCCTGCAGCAGGCGCTGCAAAAGAAGACCTCGGACAGCGTGCGATTCAGCGATGTTTTCGACGCACCGCCGGAAAGTGTCGTTGCGTCCGCATGCAAGCTGGGGCTGGAAGGGATCATTGCGAAGCGCCGGGATTCAACCTACGTTTCCCGCCGCTCTTCGGCGTGGATCAAACTCAAATGCAGTCAACGCCAGGAATTCGTGATTGGCGGCTACACCGCGCCACAAGGCTCGCGGTCGGGAATCGGCGCACTGCTTCTCGGTGTACACGATGACAAGGGCGCCTTAAAGTACGCCGGGAAAGTCGGCACCGGCTTCAGCGATGCAACGTTGTTGGATATAAAGAAACGGCTTGATGGCCTGACCGCAAAAACCAACCCATTCCATGTGGCGCCGCCGGGTGAAAGCCGTGCGCATTGGGTAAAACCGCTGTTAGTCGCGGAGGTGTCGTTTGGTGAATGGACACGCAGTGGCCACATACGCCATGCGGTTTTCCGTGGTCTGCGCAAGGATAAGCCCGCGAACGTGATCGTGCGTGAACGACCGGTTAGGGTGGGCAAGGTTGCAAAATCTGCACCTGCTGCCGCAGATGCGCATGCATTGCCCAGCCGCTTGCGTGTGACGAATCCCGAACGGGTCATCGACGCCGCCAGCGGCACCACCAAGATCGAGCTGGTTCGCTACTACGATCTGGTCGCCGATCTGATGTTGCCGCATCTCAAATCCAGGCCGGTGTCGCTGGTGCGTGCGCCGGCGGGGGTTGGCGGTGAATTGTTTTTTCAGAAGCATGCGGAAATTGAAAAACTCACCGGTGTCAGGCAACTCGATCCAGCGCTTGATCCCGGCCATGCGCCAATGCTTGAGGTGGCGGCCAAGCAGGGCCTGCTTTCGGCAGCGCAGTGGAACGTGATCGAATTCCACACCAGCAACGCGATAGCAACATCGTTTGCCCACCCTGATCGCATGGTATTTGATCTCGACCCGGGCGAAGGCACGCCATGGGCACACACGCGGGAAGGCGCCGAGCTGGTTCACGCTTTTCTGAAGCAATTGGGCCTGAATGTGTTCCTGAAGACCAGCGGCGGGAAGGGGCTGCACCTGGTCGTGCCGTTGCGCAAGGTCCATGACTGGGACACCGTCAAGGCGTTTGCACACGCCGTGGTGCTACACCTCGCCAAAACTATTCCGGAAAGGTTTGTCGCCAAAAGCGGTCCGAAAAACCGCGTGGGGAAAATTTTTATCGACTATCTGCGTAATGGCATGGCGGCAACCACGGTGTGCGCCTGGTCCGCGCGGGCACGCCCTGGCCTCGGCATTTCAGTGCCGGTGGATTGGGCGGAACTCAAATCGTTGCGAGGCGCTGACCAATGGAATGTACGCACCGCACATGCGCGTCTGGACAAGGGTAACGAACCGTGGGCGGGCTACACCAAGGCGGCGCGCAGCCTGACCAGCGCGATGAAAATGTTGGATTTTGTTCCCGGCAAGGCATCGCCATCCTGATTGAATCACCGGCCATATCGCCGATCACAGAAGGAGAATCACATGCAACGTGCTGTCTGGAAAGGTGCCATCAGTTTTGGCCTGGTACACGTGCCGGTCGCGTTATACCCGGCATCAATGGATGTCGACATCGACTTTGACTGGCTGGACAAACGCTCGATGGATCCCGTCGGATACAAGCGTATCAATAAGCGCACCGGCAAGGAAATTGAGAAAGAAAACATTGTCAAAGGCATTAAGCAGACCGATGGCGACTACGTGTTGCTGAGCGATGATGAGATCAAGGCGGCATTTCCGAAGGCGACGCAGACGATTGAAATCGAGACGTTTGTAAAGGCCAGCGAGATTTCTTTTTTCCTGCTTGAGCGCCCGTATTTTCTTGAGCCCATCGGCAAAGGCGACAAGGTTTATGCCTTGCTTCGCGAGGCCATGCTGGCCGAAGGGGTTATCGGCATCGCCCGCGTCGTGATGCACACGAAAGAGCATCTGGCGGTGCTACTGCCTTGGGGCGCAGCGCTGATGCTTAACACGATCCGATGGGCAACCGAAATGCGCTCCCCCAACGAGCTGACACTTCCCGCGGAAGGTAAGTCAGCCGCAAAGCTCAAGCCGGCAGAGTTGAAAATGGCGACCCAACTCATCAGCGACATGACCGGCAAGTGGACACCCGAAGATTACAGCGATAACTTTTCGGCAGCGGTGCATGCACTCGTCAACAAGAAAGTCAAAGCAGGACAGACTGAGACGGTAATGCCGCTCGAAGATGCGCCGACGGAAAGCGGCCAATCGAATGTACTGGACCTGACAGAGCTCCTGGCCCGTAGCCTGGCCAAACGCAACGCCAAGCCCTCGGCCGAAGTTAAGAATGCCGGGGGTCGTCCCCGCAAGACGGCTGCACCGAAAAAGAAAGTCGAGAAACTGCCGGTACGGACGCGGGCTTGAACGCATCGATGATTGACTTCTCTGTGGCAGCAGTTTGCTCGACGTATCCAACGCGCTGGCGCACATTGGTTATTAATCGAGAATGCCAAACGCTAATACTGGCGCGGCGTTTCAGGCATTTTATGCCTGGGAGGCTCGTCGAATGGCGTTCCATGACGAGACATTCCAGGAAGTAGCTGAGGACAAACAAACGCCAACCATCCATTTATGTATCCAGTGCCGCCGCCGAAAACATGTCGAGCCAAGCTACTTAGATTCTCAATCCTTTCTTTACGAAGATTGGAATTGAAAAGTGCCCGACTCAAGTCGGCTTGCTGGCCAGACGGAATAAGTCGCGTGTCACCTCGCCCGCTTTGCGATACTCCAACGCTTTCAAGGGAAAAGTGTCGAGATACGACGATACCTGCGCCAGCGACTTGAGCTTGCGGTCGTAGAGCGCGTGGCCCAAGTGATACATCGAATCACTCATCAACCGTGTCACGCGGCGATTGACGGTCTTGCCGATCTCGCACAGCGTCATGAGTTGCAGCTCACGCATGATGTGCGCGCGATCTACGCCCAGATCGTGCAAGACAAAAGCCAATTGCTCAATGAAGTTGACGACAATTTCGTCGATCGGATTTGCCGCGATGACGATCGGCAACAGCGTTCGCTCGCTCATCAGCAAGATGACCGGTGGATTGGATTCGTGCAAATTCGCGTACCAATCGCCGAGCAAGGTATCAGACGGCCCCGGCTCGCTCAGCGTACCGGGAATGCAATCGAGAAGTTTCTTGGTGCAGCGCAAAGCAAACATGGGGCGGATCCTTTTCGGTACTGGATAACAATAAGAGGCGAGCCAAGATTACGGCGCAACCTCCCAGACTAAAGGGGTTCAGGTTCGCAGTTCCTGACTTGGAACCATATCGAGCCTTGCGCCAATGGCACTACCTAAAGCGTGAAGTCGTGACCGTACGAGGACGGTAGCCTCAAAGAGCGCAGCGTATTCCGGGAAATCGGCGTGAATGCCGGAAGACAGCCCCCGCGAAATCACCCATTCCCCGCAGGCCGCTTTGGACAATGGGGCCGACCAGTGGGTAGCTGGCCAGCACCGCAATAGCTGGCCACGAGACTACGGTCGGTCTCGGCATATCGACCAGCGGAATTCACGTCGCGAAGGTCACGGGAAGTCAAACGGTCCACGCTCGAATAATTTTCCAGGCGATGCGCGCCTGGAAAATAGTTCGAGCCGGGCCAATTTAATTCTGCGTCTGAGCTGACCCTCCACTTTTCTCTGTTTTGCGTCAGTCAGCGCCTTTCTTCCCCGCGTCTGCTTTCGCCTTTTTCGCATCCTGCTTGCCGAGCTCTTCCTTGGTCAGCTTGACCTTCTTTACCTTTTCACTCTTGACCTTTTCCTTCACTACTTTTTCCTTCTTCACCTTTTCCTTTTTTACGACCGGACCCGCCAGTGCCTGCTTCTCCAGCCGCTTCTCCAGCTTGACCGCCCCGTCCAGCAGCTTCTTGTTCTTTTGATTCTTCCTTCTCGCCTTCAACATTGATGCGTGGGTCAATTGGACCTCCTGTAATGAAACGTTAAACAAGGCTCTATTTTGTTCCGATTTTGCCATCTGCGCTAACCCATCGCAGGCTGAGCCAGGGAATTATTTTATTGCCGTATTTCAATGCATGACAAAACGCGCAACAAAACGGTTGCATTTAAAAAATCGGCTGATCTACAGTGCAACCAGGAGGTTGCATATGACATCGTCAACAGACCGTGGAAAGCGCAATATCGCGAAATATGTCGAGACAGCCTGACCCCAAACCGCACGGAAGCATGCCGCCACGCGGCGCTCCGCATTGAGCGCGCCGAACTTCGCCGCACTCGGCGACGAGACGCGCATGCGCATCATCGCGATGCGGTGCGCGGGTGGCGTTTTGTCGATCACGCAACTGACCGACGGCACCGACATCACGCGGCAGGCGGTCACTTGAAGTCGCTTCTGGAAACCGGGAAAGGTACGCCTAACCCGTACGACATCAAGATCGACAACTGGAATTAAAGAACACCGGGAGAACAAAAGCCCATGTGTTTGCCTTGCCCGTGCCCTCAATGGCGCTTTCGATGGCTTTGCCCGTTTGATCAAACGCGTTCCAGCGGCCTGGGCGACTTCGTGAAGAGCACTTTTCGTCGCGGGCTCCGAATGCCGAAAATGTCATTCCGCGCACTGTAAACGTCGCAACGCCGGGCATTTCACGTTACAGTAATGTGACTGCCTGACAGTACATTCAATTCAAGTCGATACGACGCAGGGCCCGGAATTTGCCGTAGCAGCCGGTGGACCAAGGTCAAGATCGTATTGTCCAGGCGGCGATACTCCAAAAAAACAATTCGGGAGGCAACATGAGCGAACTCGTTTTCACCGCACCGGACGCAGGCGTCTGGCAGCAGGATTGCATTCACTTTCCACGGCCGATGACGCGGTTCCTGCAGGAATCCTTCCGCGAGGGTTTCATCCGCGGATTCAAGACTGGAACGAGCTGCTATGGCTTGTTGCTGGACCATATTCAACCTGAATTCGTTAACCATTTTTTCTACACCAAGCCGGTCATCGTCGGCGCGCCGCCGAACGCGAAAGCACCGCCACCACGGCTGGTGTTCTGGCTGATGTGCAGGCTCCATCCGGAAATGCGGCGGCGCCTGAAAACGGCAGCAACGGTGCTTCAACAGAAACCGTGGCGCGACCACATCAAGAACTGGGACGAGGTGCTGAAGCCGACATCGATGGCTAATCACTTGCGGCTACGGTCGCTGGACCCGGCAGCCATGTCCGATGCCGAACTCGTTGCCCACCTCAAGGAATGCTTCGAGAACTCGAAAGCGATGGTGTTTCAGCATCATATCTACACGGTTACGTGTGGCATTCCGGTCGGCGATTTCATGGCCGCAGCAAAGGAGTGGACCGGCCTGACGCCTTCCGAAATCTCACAGGCGTTGCGCGGCAGCACGCCACTATCGGCCGGCGTCACGGATGAGTACCTAGCGGCCTTGCGTTGCATCGAAACCGATAGCGCGGCCGCCGCGATCCTGAATGGACCCGGCGAGCCACTGGCCATCCTGCAGCAGCTCCAGGCGTTGCCCGGCACCACTGGTGCGACGATGAGGATCTATCTGTCGCTGGTCGCCAACCGTGTCACCGGTGGCTATGACCTCACCTGCCCGACGGCGATCGAGACGCCGGAAGTTCTGGTCAAGGCATTGCAGGTAAAGCATTCGCCCGACGAAGTGGCGCGTGTCGAGCAACGCGTGCAGGCGCAAACGGCCAAAATCCGTGAAGCGGTGTCGGAGCAGCATCGCGCGGCTTTCGATGAGTTGCTGGTTGAGGCGCGGCTCGTCAACCGGCTGCGTGACGAACGCGGCTACTGGAGCGACCTGTGGTCAATCGGCATTTCGCGACGGGCGATGCTGGAAGTCGGGCGGCGGCTGGCCGCGCAGGAAAAAATCGATGCCGTCGACCATGTGCTGGATGCAACTTGCGGCGAAGCGTGCACCCTGCTGACCGGGGCGGGCAATGTCGCAGCACCCAGTGCCAACGAGCTGGCCGCGCGCCATCAGTACCGCGTTGGCGTGGCGAACGATGTCGCCCCACCGTTTCTGAACGGCACGCCTGTGCCGCCTCCGCCGACGGAGTGGTTTCCCGAAAAGACCCGGCGCACCATGCGGGCAATGGGCGAATTCATGTCGCACGTATTCGGTGCCAGCGGCAAAACCAGCGAAGGCAAGACCGTGCGCGGCATTTCGGTCAGTGCCGGAACCTACGAAGGCCGGGCGCGGGTCATCGACAGCATCGACTCGCTGCACAAGTTGCAGAAAGGCGAAGTGCTGGTGACACGATCCACGTCCGCGGCGTTCAATTACGTGCTGCCGCTGGTCGGCGCGATTGTCACGGATCGCGGTGGATTGATGTCGCATGCCGCGATCGTGGCGCGTGAATACGGCCTGCCCGGCGTGGTCGGCTGCCAGGTAGCCACCCAGACCATTGCCGACGGTGCGATGGTGCGCGTCGATGCGGACAAGGGAGAAGTGACCATCCTGTCATGAGAGCGCCGGTCGAACTTCGCCTCGCCGAAGACGAGACTGTTTTCGGCGGCAAGTCGGTGCAGCTGGGCGCGTCGCTGCGCGGCGGGCTGCCGGTCCCGCCGGGCTGGGCGCTGTCGGTGGAATTTGTCGAGGCCATCGTCACCCAAGACGCGTCGGCGCGTGACACGCTGCAAACATTCCTGCGCGACAAGCCTGAACCGTTTGCGGTGCGGTCCTCGGGCGTCGGCGAAGATGCCAGCATCGCCAGCTTCGCCGGCCAGCACGCCACCGAGCTCAACTGCGTGGGTTTCGACGGCATCGTCGAGGCCATTCAGGCGGTGTGGGATTCCGGCCATGCCGAGGGCGCGCTCGCTTATCGTTCCAGGCTCGGCATCAGCGAAAAACCGCGCACTGCGGTTACCTTGCAGAAAATGATTTTTCCCGATTGCGCCGGCGTGCTGTTTACCCGCCACCCGGTGACCGGTGCAGATGAAATTGTCATCGAGGCATCGTGGGGGCTGGGTGAAGCGATCGTCGATGGCCTCGTCATTCCCGATCACTTCCGTTTTTGCAAGGACGGCAGCGCAATCGAAAAGCGCGCCGGCACCAAGGACCTTGTCATCCGTGCAATGCCGGGTGGCGGCGTCGAAGAATGCGAGATCGACGATCCTGAAAAAATCAGCGGCTTTTGCGTCGACGATGCGCAACTGGCCGCACTGGTGAAATTGGGCTTGCGGTGCGTACAACACTTCGGACCGGGACGCGACATCGAATGGGGGATCGAGAAGAACATTCTCTACCTGCTTCAGTGCCGCGCCATCACGACTGGCGCGCCGGGCTGATGCAAATGCCACCATCACCACAAGCACCACAAGCACCGCAGCCAACCCTGGCACCGCCGCAACCAGTCTATGCGCCGCTGCGCCTGATGGGCCTCGGGCTTTCGGCCATGCTGGTGCCGTTGGGTTCGACCATGATTGCGGTGGCGCTGCCCTCGATCGGCTCGGAGTTTTCGCGCACGCCGGGCGAGCTCACACAGTGGCTGGTGACCAGCTACCTGATGATCAACATCGTGGCCCTGGGCCCCGGTGGGAAACTGGGCGATCACTGGGGATACGGCAGGACGCTGCGGCTGGGGCAATGGCTGTTCGGTGTCGGCTGCGTGCTGCCGATTGTGTTCCATTATTTCGAGGCGCTGGTGGCGAGCCGTATCTTGATGGCACTGGGCGGCGCGATGATGGTGCCCACCGTGATGGCGGTATTCAAGATCACAGTGCCCGAAGAAAAGCGCCATCGCGTGTTCGGTTATCTCGGTGGCATGATGGGATTTGCCGCCGCGCTCGGCCCCTCGCTGGGCGGCCCGCTGGTGCAGCACTTTGGCTGGAGCGCTATTTTCCTGATGAACCTGCCGCCGCTGTTGCTCTCGGTATTTTTCTCCGTTGGCTTCTTCAAAGAGGTGTTGCATGAAACGCCTGCAGTCGCCTTCAAATTCGACTGGGCCGGCACGCTGCTGATGGCGTTGGCCCTGGTGTGCCTGGTGGCCGGGATGAAAGACCAGAGTATGTTGCTGGTGCCGGCGCTGCTGCTGATGGCGACCTTTATCTGGTGGCAGGCCAAAACGCCGCAGCCGCTGATCGACCTGAAGCTATTTTCGAACCGCCCGTTCGCGGCCGGTTGCGCGATTGTCGCGCTGCAGAATCTCGGCATGTACGCGGTGCTGTTCCAGCTGCCGTATCTGCTGAAGCTCCTGTATCAGTGGGGCCCGGAACAAACCGGCCACACCATGACGACGTTCATGGTGAGCATGATGGTGGCCTCGATGCTCGGCGGCCGCATCGCCGAGACCATCGGCGTGCGCGTCACCTGCGTGACGGGCTCGCTGATTTCGGTGACGGGGCTATTCTGGCTTTCGATGTTGACGCCGGAAAAACCACCGCTGCACATCGCCGGCGGCCTGGTGCTGGCGGGCATCGGCCTGGGGTTGGTCAACGGGCCCTCGCAATCGGCCGCGATGGCGACTGTCGCCAGAACCATGAGCGGCATCGCTTCCGGCGTCATTTCTACCTGCCGCTATCTGGGCGGTGTGGTGGGGATTTCGGTGTTGACATTGCTGCTCTCGGCGCCGGCATCAGCGCAATCGCTCGCCCCGTATCACCAGGCGCTGCTGGTGTTCGCGGGATCTTTTTTCGTCGCGGCGATGGTGGCGTTGTTGCTGCCGGCGCATTCGAAGCCTGGGTGATTTTTCGAACTGAAATCATCAAGTTTGTGAGAGATGCGGATGGCAAGGTGAATCAACTTGTACTTATGCAAGGTGGGCGGGAGATACCAGCCAAAAGAAACCCCTAAAAATATTGAATAGCGAATCTCTGGCACTGGCGCGGCTTTCCGGTCGGAAGTTGCCGGGGAGACGCGCCGAATGGCGATCTACCCGGTAATCTGCGCCTGATGCTATTTACTTATCTTGCATGTGAAATATATCTGCAACTCCCACGACGAGAACATGAAAAAGTCGGACGCAAACGAAGCCCGGTCGGCATCAGAACTCATCTCGAAAAGAATCGCCGATCTCGACGACTGGCGCGGGGAAACCCTTAGCCGAATGAGGAAGCTCATCCGGCAAGCAGACCCGGACGCCGTCGAGACGTGGAAATGGATGGGCACGCCAGTGTGGGAGCACGAGGGCATCATTTGCACTGGCGAATCTTACAAGGACAAGGTCAAGCTTACCTTCGCCAAGGGCGCGGCCCTGAAGGATCCGGCCGGTCTCTTCAACTCGAGTCTTGACGGAAACATGCGCCGCGCGATCGACATCCACGAAGGCGAAGAAGTTAACGCGACCGCCTTCAAGGCGCTCATTCGCGAAGCGGTCGCCCTCAACAGTTCTGGCAAGTCGAAACCTTTGAAGAAGACGAAGACTTAAAGCGTTCCACGCTGGATCAGCGCGACCCAATCGCTGGGCATCGGCTGCGGCGCATGGCTGCGCGGCCTGATGCTGGCGAGCACGGCGGATGGACATATCACCGGCTATGGTACCAATGGCTGGATCGCGGTGTCGATTGCGGTGTTTGGACTGTTCTGGCTTTATGCGGCAAAGTCGGCGAGCGTGGCGAGTGTGGTGGGTGTGGTGGACGCGCGAGGAAATAGAACATAGCCGGAAGCAGGTTAAGGGGATATCGCGCCGCGTCGCGCTTCGTCGAGATCGAGATACTTCCACGGCTCGATGTGAACCGTGTGCGGCACGTAATAACGCAACCACGGCTGCGCTACCGCCGAGCGGAGCAGAAAGACATGCGGAATGATCGGCATGTACGCGAGCATCAGCCGGTCCATTTCGCGGTAGAGGGCATTTCGGGCAGCGCCGTCTTGCAATTTGCGCGAGCGCTCGAACAGCGCATCGAAAGCCGGCAACGCGAAGTGCGAGGTATTGGCATTACCTGCGGCCGCACCGGAAAGCGTGACGTAAAAGTCCTCGCCATCCGGAAAGTCCATATTCCACGCATCCTGTGAGACCTGGTGCTTCGCGGCCTGACGCATGTTGTAGGCCTCGGTCTGGTGAACCTTGATGATGTTATGGCGGATGCCGAGCTTGGCGAACGTCTTCGCGTACAACTCGTCCCAGACGACGAAGCGCGGCTCCGGGAAGGACATCAGCTCGATCGATAGCGGCTTTCCCTGCGGATCCTCGCGATAGCCGTCGCCATCGCGATCGACATAGCCAAAGGCATCCAGCAGCGCCTTTGCGCGCGGCAGATTCTGCAGTAGCGCATCGGTGCGAAATCGCGCGTCGTAACCGGCCACGCCTGGCGGCACCACGCCATTTGCGACGATCGCGCCGCCGCTCATCGCGATGCTCACCGCCGCGTCGGCGTCGAATGCCAGCGCGATGGCGCGCCGCAGTGCCACGCGGTCGGCCGTGTAGCCCCCGACTACCTTGTCCTTCATGTTGAACGAAGCGAACCATATCGACGGATAGGCATAATGCCGTACCTGCACGCCTTGTTGCTGCAGATAAGGTGCCAGCATGCCGTTTGGCACGGCAGCCAGGCGAAACTCCACCGGCACGTTGATGAGGTAGTCGTACTCGCCGCGCAGGAAGGTCAGCCACAGCGGCTGGCTTTCCACCGTGAAGCCGAGCTCGACTCGGTCCACCATCGGCAGCCGTTTGCCATCGAGCGCGCGCGACACATCCAGTGCGTCGGCCTCTACGCCATCATCATGGCGGTAGAAAGCCTCGCGGTAGCGCGGATTACGCTCAAGCACCAGGCGGTGGCCCTGCTGCCACTCGCGCAGCCGAAACGCCCCGGTACCGACCGGGTGCTGATGCACGTCATCGCCATAGGCCTCCACCACCTCGCGCGCCACCGCCGCGAGGTTCTGTTGCGCCAATACGTGCGGGAAATTGAGGTCCGGTTCGGTCAACTCGATGCGCAAGGTGTAGCGGTCCAGCACGGTCAATCCCCGGATCGGCGTTTCGTAGTCGAAGCGCTTCCCCGCGAGCGCAGCCTTGCGCAAGGCATCGGCCCCGGCAATCTTGCCTTCGACCATGAAAAACTGGCTGGAGCGGTAACGCGGATCGAACAGGCGCCGCAAGCTGTAGGCATAGTCGGCAGCCACCAGTTCCCGCGGCGCGCCCTTGAAAGCCGGATCGTCACTGAAAAATGTGCCCGGCTTCAGGCGGCAAATGTACACGCGCCCCGCCTCCTGCACTTCCGGCATTTCGCGCAGGGTCAAGGGCTGCAGCTTCAGCGGCCGTGCGAGATAGTGGTACTCGAGCATCGGCTCGAACAGATTGTCGATGACATGTGCGGCGTGCAGCGAATTCACCTGTGCCGGGTCGAGCGGACCCATCGAGATCGTCTGCTTCACGACATGCAGCGTCTTGGTGGCGTTTGCCGTCAGCGCTGCGCAGCATGCGCACAGCAACGCGATGAGGAACAAGGCTGGACGGAAGATCATCTGCGAAGTATAGGCTGGCGCGGCAATGCGGCCACCGGCAAAATTTGATTTGAAACTCAAGCACTGGCGCGGCTCTTCAAGCATTTTTCGCCGAAACGGCACGCCACATGGCGATCTACAAGGATGGGAGCTTCTATTAACCTCAAAAATTCGTCATTCCAGCGCAGGCTGGAATCCAGCCCATCGTTTATCCAAACACTTGGACGGACTGGGTCCCGGCGCCCCAACGGGATTCCCCGTGGGCGACAGTGAATATTTCGCCATCCGGCCACTTGAAAAATATTTTCAGCCCACTGTGATTTTTTTCAGTCACCGCGCGAATAACGCATCATGGAAGCCAAACTCACCTCCGACGTCATTTCCCCGAACGACCACATGCCATCCACCCCTGCTCACCTGACCGAGGCGTTCGTCGCCCACCTGGAGAAACACCAGCGGATTCTCTTCAAGGTCGCCTACATGTACTGCCGCGACCGCGACGACCGGCAGGACCTGGTGCAGGAAATGTTGATCCAGGTGTGGCGCTCGTATGCGCGGTTCGATGAGCGGGTGCAGTTCTCGACGTGGATGTATCGCATCGCCGTCAACGTGGCCATCACGCATTACCGCAACGAGGGCCGACGCATCCGCGATACCGTGCCGTTGGAGGAATACGGACTCGACATCGCCGCCGCGGATGCGCTCTTCGACAACGACGGCGACAACATGCTTGCATTGCAGCAGATGATCAACGGACTGGATGAGCTGAACCGCGCGCTGATCCTGCTTTTCCTCGAAGGCTTCAGCAGCGAGGAAATCGCCGAAGTCGTCGGCATCAGCGCCAGTAATGTCAGCACCCGCATCAATCGTCTGAAAACAAAACTGCAAACTGAATTTAACGTCCACAAACAAGGAAAGCCCGCATGAACCTGACACTCGATGACCTGAAAACCGAATGGATGGCGCGCGATCGTCAGTTGGAAACGCAGCTGCGCATGAACACACTGCTGCTTCGCGAAACCCTTCTGGAAAAGCACAGCGCCAACTTTGGCAGCGCCACTGCCGGCAACGTTTTCCAGATCCTCTTAAGCATCCCGTTCCTCGCGTTCTTCGGCTGGTTCATCGCCCGCCACATCGACCAGCCCGCCTTCCTGCTACCGGCCGTGTTGCTGCAGGCCTGGACGGTGGTGATGCTGGCATTGAACATCCATCAACGCAACCAGCTGCGCAGCCTCGACTACGGTCGCCCCGTGCTGGAGCTGCAACGCGAGATCGAGCAGATCAAGATCGCGCGCCTCACCACATTCAAGTGGGCGTTCCTCACCGGGCAGCTACTTTGGTGGATACCCTTTGTGCTGGTGCTATTCAAAGGCCTGTTTGGTGTGAACCTGACCACCGTCTCCGCATTCATGCCGTCATTTATCTCTTGGAATATTGCCTTCAGCATCGCGTTCATTCCGTTCGCGTTGTGGGCATCAAGGCAGCTGGCCGGGCGGCTGGGTGGATCGCCGCGGTTCCAGAAATTCACGGATGGGATTGCGGGAAGTGATGTGGTGGTGGCGAGGGAGTTTTTGGGAAAGGTGGCGCGGTTTGGGCGGGAGGCGGAGGGGCGGTGATGGCCAAGTTTGTGAACACTGAGAGAATATCTAAAAAGCCCGTCGTCCCAGTGGAGGCTCGGACCCAAGCCACTCCAAGTTCTTGAAATTACGATGGACTGGATTCCAGCCTACGCTGGAATGACGAATTTTTGAGGTTAATGGAAACCGCCGAACTTCTATTAATCTCCCCAAATCGTCGTCCCAGCGCAGGCTGGGACCCAGTCCGATCCAAGCTCTTGAAAATACGAGGGACTGGATTCCAGCCTACGCTGGAATGACGAGATTTTAGAAGTCCCCTGATCGTTCTTTTCGCACGCCCTATTCAGGTTCTACGAAACACCATCCGCCGCGCGAGCATGCAGCTCAACTCCAGCAATCCCGCGTTCGCATCAACGATCACCAGTACGCGGCCCGGCGGCGATTCATCCACGCCGCGCAAAATGTCGAACCAGGCAACGTGCGTATTGAGGCGCGTGAGGAGATAGCGGGTGCCGGTGCCGAAGATGCCGGTGAATACAATCTCTTCGCCACCCTTGCCCGAAACGATTTCCAGCGTACTCGCGAGCGGGGCGCAATGATAGCGGCCGCGCGCCGCGAAGCTCGCAACAGGTACACGTGGGTCCACGACGCGCTGCAACTTTGTGTGCACATTCTCTGCACTCAGCGAAAGCCACAGCGACCGCTTCGTGCCCTCACTTAGGCCCGCACCGAAGCGCTCATTTACGTGAATAGCGAGGTCCCGGTCGTCAGTGGTGAACCTACCCGCCTCTTCGGTTTGAAACAGCGGCGACCAATTGAGATGCGAGTAAACCTCCGCCCGGCCGCGATGGTTCCGCAATTGAATCAGCAGTCCCTGCTCGCGCGACACATAGGCACCCTCAGCCGCTGCAGGCAGCAC
>JBKJMK010000210.1:0-4920 GCA_046596005.1 Usitatibacteraceae bacterium
CCTGACCCGAAGCATCCTCCTGCAAATCATTCTTGAAGAAGAGAGCGGTGGAGTGCCAATGTTTTCCGCAGATATGCTCGCCAACATCATTCGATATTACGGGCACAGCATGCAGGGATTGATGGGGAATTATCTGGAACGTAGCATTGGTGCGTTTCACGAGGCGCAGAAAAAATTTCAGGAACAAACGAAATCGCTTTACGGCAACATTGGCGCAGGCGCGGGTAATTCCATCCCGCCCTTTGGTTCAGATGCGCTCGCAAAGTTGATGCAAGCAACGCCCGGGGTGATGCCAAACCTGATGGGCGATTATTTGGAAAAGAGTGCGTCAAACGTTGTTGGCATGCAGGAAGAACTACGCAAGAAAGCGATGCAGATGTTTTCCACCTTTCCCTATGATCCAAACGCCATTGACGCCACTGCAACAAAAAAAGACGACGCAACCGATAAGCCTAAAACCACTAAAACGCCGACCAGGAAAGCAAGCGCCAAGTCGAATAGGAAGGGCTAGTACGCAGGTATGAAATCAGTCATCAGTTCAATCCGCGTCGCGAAACGAAAAACCAAACCGCCTCGCGTAGGGTTTGTCTCGTTAGGTTGTCCCAAGGCGCTGCTCGACTCCGAGCAAATCATCACCCAGCTTCGTGCAGAGGGTTACGATATCGCGCCCGACTACGCCGGTGCGGATTTGGTGGTGGTGAACACCTGTGGATTCATCGATTCTGCGGTCGAAGAATCGTTAGATGCAATCGGCGAAGCGCTCGCGGAAAACGGCAAGGTGATTGTCACCGGTTGTCTCGGTGCCAAGTCGGGAAAACTTGGCGGCAATCTCATCAAACAAATCCATCCGAAGGTGTTGGCTGTCACCGGTCCGCATGCCAAAGATGAAGTCATGCGACATGTCCATGCGCACCTGCCGCAGCCGCACGACCCGTTTATCGATCTGGTTCCGGCTGCAGGCATCAAGCTCACGCCTGGACACTATGCGTATCTGAAAATTTCCGAAGGCTGCAATCATCGCTGCACTTTTTGCATCATTCCGTCGATGCGCGGTGATCTTGTCAGCCGCCCGGTGGGTAACGTGATGCAGGAAGCGGAAAATCTCATCAAATCCGGAGTGAAAGAGTTGCTGGTGATTTCGCAGGATACCAGCGCCTACGGGGTCGACGTGAAATATCGCACCGGCTTCTGGAATGGCCGTCCGCTGAAGACACGCATGACCGAACTATGCGAGGCATTGGGAAGCATTGGCGGAGACGAGAAACCGTGGGTGCGGTTGCATTATGTTTATCCGTATCCGCATGTGGATGAAGTCATTCCGCTGATGAATGAGGGCAAGATCCTGCCGTATCTGGACATCCCGTTTCAGCATGCCAATGCGCGTATTCTGAAATTGATGAAGCGGCCCGCCGCAACAGAAAAAACACTTGAGCGGATCCTTGCATGGCGTAAATCTTGTCCCGACCTGACGATCCGTTCGACCTTTATCGCCGGTTTCCCAGGGGAAACCGAAGCTGAATTTCAGGAGCTACTTGATTTCCTGACCGAGGCGCAACTTGATCGCGTCGGTTGTTTTGCGTACTCGCCGGTTGACGGCGCAAAAGCGAATGAACTGCCGAACGCCGTGCCCGCAGAGTTGCGCGAAGAACGTCAGGCGCGGTTCATGGCGCATCAGGAAAAAATCAGCAAGAAACGATTGCAAGCCAAGATCGGTCGCGAAATCGATGTGTTGGTTGATCGCCTCGCCGAAGGTGACAAGGGTGCGCGCATTGCGGTCGGCCGCTCAAAAGCTGATGCGCCTGAGATTGATGGCGTCGTCTACGTCACTGGCGTGGGCAAGAATTTAAAGCCCGGTGAATTTCTGCGGGCCTTAGTTGTTACGGCTGAAGAGCACGATCTGGTGGCTCAATTCATTGCCTAGCCCTGCCTGGAATTTCAGCCCATGCGTGGCTCGTGAGGTCCGCCAGTGTTTGAATGTGGAAATTGCTTTGGGGTGGTGAACACTGCAAAGTGATCGGCGCAAAAAAGCCCGCAGCAAGCGGGCTGTTTTACGATCGAAAGGCTTACATCCGCGCCAGCTTGTTATTGACAATCTTGATCTTGTCACCGACTTTGTAGGAAGTTCCAGAATTGTAGGTAAAGGTACGTGATTCACCTGTTTCGAGTTTCACGATGACCTGATATTGTGTTTTGGACTTGGCGTTTTTCTCGACTTGGTGGCCCGCATACGCGCCACCAGCTGCACCCGCCACGGTTGCGACATCCCTGCCGCGACCGCCACCGACCTGGTGGCCCAATACGCCGCCTAATACGCCACCGGCTACCGCGCCCAGCCCCGTGCCTTCACCCTTGATCTGAACCGTCTTCATGCCTGTTACGCTGCCACAGTTGTCGCATTTTGAAAAAGCGTTATTGGCAGACAGTGCAAGCGCGAATGCCGAACCAAGCAAAATTGATTTCAATATTTTCATGGTGATTTCCTTTCAATAGACAAAATTACGTAATGATCATAACGCGGAATGTGACCTAGGCGTTTACAAGTTTTTGGCACGCTGCGTGCCTTCGGGGCCGGTACGAGGACGAGCGAAATGCCCGGCCCTGGCGAGACCCGCAGGCAACAAATGCCCAGAAAGCCGCACCAATGGTGGCGTTTATGCAAAAAATTTCGGGCCCCCTGTTTACTACCCGTCGATGTCGCTTTGCCGCATCTGCGGGAATAAAATCACGTCGCGAATCGATGCACTATCGGTGAGTAGCATGACCAGGCGATCAATACCAATACCTTCACCAGCCGTCGGTGGGAGACCGTATTCGAGTGCGCGCACATAGTCTGCATCGTAGTGCATCGCCTCAATGTCACCGGCATCTTTCTGGCGAACCTGCTCCATGAATCGCTCGGCCTGGTCTTCCGGATCGTTCAACTCCGAGAAGCCGTTGGCGATTTCACGCCCGGCGATGAATAGCTCGAAACGATCACAGACCGCCGGATTTTTATCGTTGCGGCGCGATAGTGGCGAGGTTTCCGCCGGATATGAAACGAGAAACGTCGGCTGGATCAATTTCGATTCCGCGACAGCCTCAAAAAGTTTCAATTGCAAGGTGCCGATGGTGTCGGTCAGCTTCGCATTTTCGCCGTTGGCGCGGATGTGCTGGAGCAAGGTCGGTGCGTCGTCAAAGTCGATATCGGCCAGGGCCGGGGCATATTTCTTTACCGCTTCAACCATACTCAGGCGATCAAACGGTTTGCCAAAATCAATCGCCAACCCCTGGTAATCGACGCGTGTTTTACCGAGTACCTTGGTCGCGATATCACGAAACATGTCTTCAGTGAATTGCATGAGGTGCTCGTAATCCCGCCAGGCGATGTAGAACTCCATCATCGTGAATTCCGGATTGTGACGCACCGAAATTCCCTCATTCCTGAAGTTGCGGTTGATCTCGAACACGCGCTCGAAGCCGCCGACGACCAGACGCTTCAGATAAAGCTCCGGCGCGATCCGCAAATAAAGTTCCATGTCCAGCGCGTTGTGATGGGTCTTGAATGGCCGCGCGGCGGCACCGCCGGGGATCGGATGCATCATCGGTGTTTCGACTTCGAGATAACCATGGCCGACCATGAATTCGCGCATCGCCTGGACAATTTTCGAGCGCACGACAAAGGTATTGCGTACCTCCGGGTTAACGATCAAATCGACGTAGCGCATGCGATAGCGCTGTTCGGTATCGGTGAGGCCGTGAAATTTTTCAGGCAATGGGCGGATGGACTTGGTGATCAGGCGAACCGATTTTACGTGCACGGATAATTCACCGGTCTTGGTTTTGAACAGCGTTCCGGAAGCACCGACAATATCGCCGAGGTCGTAATGCTTGAAGGCCTCCATCGCCTCTGCACCAATGGCATCAACGGTCACATAGAGCTGGATGCGGCCCGATGCATCCTGAATTGTCGCGAAACTCGCTTTGCCCATCACGCGTTTCAGCATGATGCGGCCAGCAACGACGACATTGATCGGTGCCGCAGCTTCAAGTTCTTCTTTGGTTTTTGTGCCGTGCGCCGAGTGCAAATCCGTTGCGATGTGCTCAGGACGGAAATCGTTTGGAAAGGCGATACCGCCGGGGCTCAATTCGCGCAACGCTTTTAATTTCGCGCGACGCTCGGCCATCACGTAGTTTTCGTCTGGGGCGGGTGTCTGATTTTGCTCGGACATAATGGTCGCTTAATGAAATAAGGGGTGAGTGGCAGGAATCAAGCTGATTTGCTGGCGATCAATCCGATGCCAGCAAGGCAAAGCGCGACTCCGCCAATTTTAGTGATGGAAAGCGCTTCTCCAAACATCACCGATCCGAGCAGCATTGTCGAAATGGCAACCACTGCTGCGGTGGTGACGAAGGCAGTGGAGAGCTCGCCGCCGGCGCGATACGCAAGCAGGAAGCCGATTTCAATCAGCACGATGCTGACCGCGACGCCGACAACTGCCCAATTGAGTTTGCCGATTTCAGCGGGTAGCGGATCTGTAATCGGGAATAACCAGAACAGCGGTAATGTTGCCAGTGCCGCGACCAGATAGAACACAAGCAGCGAAATGACGGGATGCGCACCGGCGGCCACACTCTTCTGTGTGACGTGATACAACACCTGACCTGCCACAGCGATCGTCAGTGCGAATAAAAGTCCGACCTTCATCACACACCCAGCTTCAAACTGGCTTCAATAAACACATCCAAATCCCCATCCAGCACGGACTTCGTATTGCCCACTTCAACATTGGTGCGCAAATCCTTGATACGCGAATTGTCCAGCACATAAGAACGAATCTGATGCCGCCAGCCAATATCCGTTTTTGAATCTTCCAGCTTTTGTTGATCGGCCTGGCGCTTGCGTATCTCCAGTTCGTAGAGTTTCGCCTTCAACATTAACAT
>JBKJMK010000364.1:0-5866 GCA_046596005.1 Usitatibacteraceae bacterium
GAGCGAAGCGGATAACGTGGAAGTACGTAAATGGGGAACGCAACGCCTGTTCGATTTCACGCCGAGAGATCACGTCGACATCGGTGCCGGATTGGGTGGCATCGATTTCGAAACCGCGACAAAGCTAAGCGGCGCGCGATTTTCAGTACTCAAAGGTGGCGTGGCAAGAATGCATCGCGCATTGGCGCAGTTCATGCTGGACGTCCACACCACTGAACATGGCTACACCGAAGTCTACGTGCCGTACATGGTATCCGGCGAAAGCGCCGACGGTGTTTCGTCATTGACGAAATTCAAGGATGACCTATTCAAGATTGAAGGTCGCGACCTGTACCTGATCCCGACATCTGAATACCCCGTCACGAACTTCGTGCGGGACACGATTGTCGATATGAAAGATTTACCATTGAAGTACGTTTGCCACAGCCCATGCTTTCGTTCAGAAGCCGGCAGTTATGGCAAGGATACGCGCGGCATGATCCGCCAGCATCAGTTCGACAAGGTTGAGATATTGCAGGTTGTACATCCCGACCGCTCGACTGTTGCGCACGAAGAGTTAACGGCGAACGCAGAACAGATCCTGCAAAAGCTGGCGCTGCCGTATCGCACCATGCTGCTTTGTACCGGCGATATTGGTTTCTCATCCGCCAAAACCTATGACATCGAGGTTTGGTTACCCGCGCAGAATACCTATCGTGAAATTTCCTCCTGCTCAAACTTCGAAGCCTTCCAGGCGCGTCGCATGATGGCACGCTTCAAGGATGAAAAAGGCAAAACGCAAAACGTGCATACGCTCAATGGCTCGGGCTTGGCGGTCGGCAGGACACTGGTCGCGGTGCTTGAGAATTACCAGAATGCGGACGGCAGTGTGACGGTGCCGGCCGCGCTGGTGGCGTATATGGGTGGCATGACGAAGCTGGACGCGGCTAGTTAACCACGCGCACCCCGGCACGCGGGCAGCTTGTGTCCGTTCGCCTGCGAGATACGCATTCTGCGATGACCACCACAACAATTATCATCATTCGCCACGGCGAAACCTTCTGGAATCGCGAGCACCGCATCCAGGGGCACCTCGATAGCGCGTTGACGCCAGAGGGCATTGCCGCGGCGCAGGCCTGTGCGCTGCGGTTGTCAAATGAGCCAATCGACGTGGTGCTGGCGAGCGATCTGGGGCGGGTGCGTCACACAGCAGCAATTCTCACCCAAGGGCGTTCGCTGCCGATTACTTTCGACGCCGCACTGCGTGAACGTAGTTTCGGCACTGGCGAGGGCCTGACTTACGCAGAAATGGACAGTAAATATCCGCAGATGTTTTCGCAAGCTGGCCTGGTGGATGCGGAATTTACCTTGCCAGATGGAGAAAACCGCGCCGCCTTTCACGCCCGCATCAATACTGCAATTCAGCGCTTGGCAGCAGCGCACGAAGGCAAACGTTTATTGGTCGTTACCCACGGCGGTGTTCTGGGCGTGATCTATCGGTGGATAAATGACTTGCCCATCGCCAGCTCGCAAAAAGTAACGATCCCGAATGTTGGCTACAACCGCATATCAGCTGCGCCAGGCGGATGGAAAATCGAGGTGTGGGCCGACACGAGTCATTTGGATGTCGACACAGCCGGCGATGGTTGAATTTTTTTCGGCACGCTGAGGCTGAGCGTGGTGTCGTCAAGTTGCAGATCGTAACGAATGTCCATATCGAGCGGCTTTTCGAGCCGGGTAATGATGTCAGTGTAATTGCGGATATTTTCGACAAACTGCACCGTCTCGTCGCCCCGGGCGAAACCATGTTTGAGCTGCTCGTAGTGTTCAGGATCGCGAAGTTTTAGATAGGCTTTCCGCACATCGAGCCACGTATCCGCGTTAAGTTTCAGCCGCTGCGCAAGGATGCGTGCGTCTTCCAGATGGCCGTAGCCCTGGTTATAGGCGGCAAGTGCCAGCCAGGTTCGATCCGGCTCGCCGATGCGGTTGGGAATGGTGTCGCGCAACAGCACGATATATTTGGCGCCGCCGATGATCGATTCGCGCGCATCGAGCCGGTTTTTTACCTTCATCCGGTCGGCGGTATCTTCAGTCAACATCATCAGGCCGCGCACGCCGGTGGGCGAGGTTGCCAGCGGGTCCCAATGCGACTCCTGGTAGCCAAGTGCCGCAATGAGGCGCCAGTCCAAACCCGTCAGTTGCTGTGCCTCATGGAACAAGGGGCGAAGCTTCGGCAACACGCTTTGTATTTTGCCCAGAATCGCTTCAGCGTCAACAGCCTGAATGCGATTGACGTGCCCGTAATAGCGGTCGAGCAATCGGTTCAGGGTGCCATTGCTGCGTATCTTGTCGAAAAATATCACCGCGCTTTGCTGCAGATCGGCGTCGGCAATCGGCGAAAAGGCCCACGCTATTTTATTTTCACGGCCGATATTAAACGCTACCGCAAGATCAGGATGCAGCCGTTTGCTCACCGCAAATGCGCTGCTGTCGGCCACGGCAAAGTCACTGGCTTTCGTTTCGATGCGGCGTAATAAATCATCCGGATGGGACTCGTGCGGGATGACATCAATGGCGATCTCTGGAAACTCTCCAGTCATTTCACGCAGTAAATCGTGGGCAGGTGTTTCTGCGATAACGGCAATGCGCTTGGCGGCAGCGTCGCGCAGCGAACGCGGCTTGGGATCAGCTGCCGCGTAGATTAATTGGTACTGGACGATTTTGTAGCTTGGACTGAACGTAAACTTTTCGCGCAGATCGACGCTGGGAACAAGTCCCGCCGCCGCGATATGCCCGCGTCCCTCTTGCAGGTCTTTGAGCAGCTTCTGGTGGCTTGGCATCACCACAAATTTCGGTACCACACCGAGTTCACGGGCAAACAGCGTGGCCAGATCATGTTCGAAGCCGGTCTGGGTTTCGTCAGGGCGCTTGCCGGCCTGTGGGATATCCTGCGTGGTCGTCGGGCCGCGCAAAGTGAGAATCACCAGTTCACCGGACACGCGCGGTGCCTTCAGTGGCAGCCTTAGCCATTCCGGGGCATAGTTCGCCTGTCGGACAGCGACGGTAGCGAAAATGGCGATGCCTGCGATGACGAACATCACGATTATCGAACGCAATATCAATCGACGTTTCATGTGGTGTCAGTGATCCGGTCATTAAGAAACTGATGCTTCACTTTCCCGTCATGGAGCAGGGATCGAGAGGGGAGACAGGAGTTGGGAGATGGGTGACCACGATTACTTTGCAGCGACTGTTTCCGGGGATCAATACCAGCAAACACACCAAAATCCTGAATCGAGTTTACGTGATGTTCAGGCTGCGGTGAGATAATTAGATTTGCTTAAAAAACGCGACCCGGTCAGAGCCAAACCAATGAAACAAAAAATAATTGCGCTCGTGCCAGCCGCCGGCACCGGCACCCGTTTCGGTGACGCGCTGCCTAAACAGTATCTTGATATCGCCGGTCGTCCATTGATATTTCATGCACTGCAAGCACTTTCAAAGGTGTCGCGCATCACAAGCATCACCGTAGTGTTGTCACCTGACGACAACCACTGGCAGAATTTTCAAGCCGATTGGAAATTGTTGGGAGACAGGATATCGACTGCGATGGTCGGCGGAAATTCCCGTGGTGAAACCATTACCAACGGACTCGGCGCGATTGCTGATTCTCTGCACATGAATGCTGACGACTGGGTGTTGGTCCATGATGCCGCACGCCCCTGTATACGGGCGGAATTAGTCGAACAGTTTATTGATGAGCTGGAAAATGATCCAGTCGGCGGGTTGCTTGCGTTGCCGCTCAACGACACCATAAAATTCGCTGACGGCAATCTTCGCGTTGAAAAAACCATCCCGCGTGATAGCCTCTGGCGCGCACAAACGCCGCAGATGTTCCGGTTTGGCATGCTCAGAAAAGCGCTGGCGGGTTGCATGGAAGCAACCGACGAAGCGCAGGCGATGGAGTCGCTTGGCTACCAGGCAAAGCTGGTGATGGGCGACAGCGCCAATTTGAAGGTCACCTATGCGCCGGATCTGAAATTGGCGCGCATGCTACTCACGGAAAACTAAAACGATGACAATGATTCGCGTAGGTCACGGCTATGATGTGCATCAGTTGATATTGGGCAGGGCGCTCATCGTCGGTGGCGTGAAAATCGATTATGAACGCGGGCTGCTCGGCCATTCCGATGCGGATGTGTTGCTGCACGCGATCTCTGATGCCCTGCTCGGTGCGGCGGGCCTGGGAGATATTGGCAAACACTTTCCGGACAGCGATGCGCGTTTCAAAGGTATCGATAGCCGTGAATTGCTGCGAAATGTGGCAGCGAAAATTAGTGCGGACGGATTCACTGTCGGCAACGTCGACGCCACCATCATCGCGCAAACGCCGAAGATGGCACCTTATATCGCTGCGATGGTGCAAAACATTGCGGCTGATCTTGGCGTTGATGCGTCACATGTCAACGTCAAGGCGACGACGACCGAAAAACTGGGGTTTACAGGGCGCGGCGAGGGTATTGCGGCAGAGGCCGTGTGCTTGTTGTGTCGGCGTTAACGCGGGCCGCTGCGTAACCGAAAAGTATTTGTAAGTCTGGCATTGGCGCTGCTTGCGGAGCATTTTCGGCCTGCGACCCGCACCAATACTCACTCTATATATTCACGCTGCTGGCAATAACCCAGGCCTTACTCATTGGTCTTGTCACCACCGCCATTGACGGGATTGTCATTGCCCACGCCGGCCAGATTGCTCATGATGCGCCGGGCAATCATATTCAGTGGTGCCACCATTTCTGCCGCGCCAATGTCGATTGCTTCCTTGGGCATGCCGAAAACAATGCAGCTGGCTTCATCCTGGGCCAAGGTAAATGCGCCTGCCTTGCGCATCGCGAGCAACCCCTGCGCGCCGTCCTTGCCCATGCCGGTGAGTATGACGCCGATCGCGTCTGCACCAGCGGACGCCGCTGCGGAGTTGAAGAGCACGTCAACGGAAGGACGGTGCAGATTCACCGCTGCGTCGCTGCCGATCTTGATGCCGTAGCCGCGTGTGCCAAAGCGCTCCAGACGTAGATGAAAACCGCCAGGCGCTACGTACGCGTGCCCCGGCAGGACCGGTTCATGATCCTCGGCTTCTTTGACGGTGATTTTGCAAAGTCCGTCGAGGCGCTTGGCAAATAGTTTGGTAAATGTACCGGGCATATGTTGCGCGATCAGAATTGGCGGGCAGTCTTCAGGGACAGTAACGAGGATATCTTTGAGCGCCTCGGCTCCGCCCGTAGAGGCACCGATCAGGATGACCCGGCTCTGCGCGACCGCAGCACTTCCCAGCATTGGCAACACTTCATCAGCATCGACGGCACGGTTGATGTCGAGCGGCTCGATTTTGTCTCGCGCCGCGTACGCGCCACGGATTTTTTCAACGATCAGCTGGGCATAATCGTCATCAGTGGTCTCGCCCGCGACCGGCTTGCCGACGAAGTCGACGGCTCCCATCGCCAGCGCGCGAAACGCGATATCAGAACCCTCCTGCGTGTGCGAAGAGAGCATGACTACCGGCATCGGGCGGACCCGCATCAGGCGTTTGAGAAACGACAACCCGTTCATGTTCGGCATCTCGATATCGAGCGTCAGGACATCAGGATTCAACGAGCGGATCATCTCGCGTGCCACCAGCGGGTCGGGTGCCGCGCCGACCACCATCATGTCGGTTTGTTCGTTGATGATCTCTTTGAGAATACTGCGGATCAGTGCAGAATCGTCGATGACGAGTACTTTGATTTTCATGGCTGATACCTTAGTCGTGCTTACTTGAACATTTCAACATCGCCGCCAACAACAACGTTGCGCAGACGCATGTTGTATTCGCTTTCGCGTTCCACAATCGTAT
>JBKJMK010000387.1:0-21974 GCA_046596005.1 Usitatibacteraceae bacterium
CGACTGTTGCATCGGCAGGCACGTAGCTCAGCTGGTTAGAGCACCACCTTGACATGGTGGGGGTCGTTGGTTCGAGTCCAATCGTGCCTACCAACTTCATTTGATTCGCACCTGTCCCGCGGGAGTGGCGGTGATCCGAAAGCGACATTCGTCGCACGGAGATTTCATCAAGCAATTCGTCATTATCGAACAAGCCGACAATACGGCGCGAAAGGTGAAACGAATGAAAGCGAAGTCAATTGCGGCGACTACAAAAAAAGCCGCAAACAAAGCAGCCGTGAAGCGTCCGGCTGCTCGCAAGGCGAAAAACAATTCAGTCAAGCCACCCGCTGGCGGCGTCAAACATATTAATCTTGCCTTGCAGGGTGGCGGTGCCCATGGCGCATTTGCCTGGGGCGTAATCGATAAGTTTCTTGAAGACGGCCGTATCGAGATCGAAGGGCTTTCCGGTACCAGCGCGGGCTCAATGAATGCGGTGGTGTATGCCTACGGCGCGCTGAAGGGGAAGGACGGTGCACGCCAGGCGTTGCACGATTACTGGCAGGCGATTTCCGACGCGGGCCAGAAGTACAGCATGGTTAAGCGTTCGCCGTGGGAGCAGATGTTCGGCGGGTGGACGATGGATAAATCATTGGCTTCCGAGGGGTTCAAGCTGCTCACCAGCACGTTTTCGCCATATCAGTTAAACCCAATGAATTTCAATCCGCTGCGCGAGGTTCTTGAAGCGCACGTCGATTTCGCTGCGCTCGATGCGAGCCGGACAACCAAGCTATTCCTCTCGGCGACCAACGTGCGCACCGGTAAAGTGAAGGTTTTTCACACCCACGAGATCACCGCCGACGTAGTACTCGCATCGGCATGTCTGCCGTTCCTGTTTCAGGCCGTGGAGATTGACGGCGAACATTATTGGGACGGCGGCTACATGGGTAACCCTGTGCTCTATCCTTTGTTCTACTACACCGACTCCCGCGATGTGGTCATCCTGCATATCAACCCAATTGAACGTCCGGGCCCGCCGACACAATCGAGTGAAATTGCCAACCGCGTCAATGAAATTACGTTCAATTCGTCCTTGATCAAGGAATTGCGTTCGGTGTATTTCGTGCAGCAGTTGCTCGATCAAGGCAAGATCAAAGACGAATATCGTGACGAATTCAAGTACGTGTTGATTCACTCGGTGCGGGCGGATAACGCGTTGTCTGATTTGTCGGTTTCTACCAAGTTTGCCAGCGAATGGGAATTCCTGACGATGCTGCGGGACCGGGGACGTGCGTGCGCGAGCGAATGGATTGAAAACCATTTCGACGATCTGGGCGTGCGTTCGTCGGTGGACTTGAAGCGCGAGTTTTTATAGCTGTTGTAGCAGCATTCCCCATAAAAAAAGCGGCGAATCGGTTAAACCGATTCGCCGCTTTTTAGTTGTGACCCTATTTTGCCAGGTAGTCGTGTAACACGCGACCATAGGGAAGCGTCATGTCCGTTACCATCTGTAACCCGCCGACCACATGCTTCACAGGCAAATCAGCCAGAGGGCAATTCACCGCCGGTACGAGCTCCAGTCGGGCAGCTCCTGTCCACGCGCCTTTAATCACCACGTCTGAAAAATTGATTCCAACGAGTTGTGCAATTGCCGGTTTTCCATTGATGTCCGGAATCAGTTTCAGCGTCACCTGGGTGCGAGCAAGCAGCGCCTGCTCGGCTGAATAGTCTTTGCGAAATGCGTCGTGTTTGTAGACCATGGTGCCCGTGGCGACTTGTTGCGCTGCGTAGGTGAGTGTGCCCTTCAGCGTGTCGCCCTCAACTTTCAACACCGCCTTACCGTACTTCATCGGGTAGCCCCAGATTTCTCGGCCACCGGCCAGCGGCGGCGTGTTGTTGACGTACATTTGGCTCACGAAATTGCATGGTTCACCCTTGAATGTGCAGGGGATGATTTGCGCCGCTGCGGAGTAAGCACCGAAGCCTTCGCCATCGGGCAGATCAAGCCACTGTACCGACACCGTATCGCCGGAAGGCTCAAGCGGCTCAGGCAAGTGCGCGCGAATGACGTCGGCATCTGTTTTGTAACTAATCACCAGATACTGGCGATTGAAAAATTTGTACGGGCCGCGCGGGTAAGTAGGGCTCTGCAACGGCATCGATGCCAGACCGATCACATCTTTTTTGTTCATGGTTTTTATCTCCCGATCCAGTTAAGCGTCTTTGAGGTAATCGAACAGCACCCGGCCGTGGGGTAGCGTGAGATCGCTGATGAAGTGCTTTCCGCCGATGATGCGTTTGATCGGAAGGTCGGCAGCGGGCGCGTTTACGTGCGGAATCAAATGCAGGCGGGCGGGTGAAAGCCAGCATCCTTTGACGGTGATGTCGGTCAGGTTATAGGCAACCAGCTGACAAATTTTCGGCGTGCCATCAACATCGGGAATGATCTTCAAATTGCAGGATGTCCGGGTCATGCCCTTGGCTTGTGCCTCAACGCCGCCGGGCGCTTCCTGATGCTTGTAGGCCATGGTGCCCATTGCAACCAGTTGTCCAGCGTAGTGCAACGTTCCGGTCAATGTGTCGGAACAGACTTCAAGCTTGGGCAGTGCATATTTTTTTGGGAAACCCCAAATTTCGCGACCGGCCGAAATTGGCGGTTCATCATCGAGATACATCTGTGCGGTGAAGTTGATCGGCTCGCCTTTGTAGAAGCACGGAATTACGACACCGCTTTCGGTGTAATCACCAAAGCCGGAACTATCCGGCATACGGATCCACTCGTAGAGGACATGTCCGTCGGGGTTCGGTTCCAACGGTTCCGGCACTGCCTGCCGAAGCAACTCTCGATCGGTTTCATAGGTGACGATCATGAACTCGCGGTTGATAAACCGATACGGGCCCATCGGGTAGCTTGGGCTCGCGGCCGGCATCGATGGCAGTTGCAGGATTTGTTCTACTTTCACTGGCGGTCTCCCTGGATTGGTCAAAACGAAAAAATATGTGAAGAATCGCTGACCTTGTTTAGTCCTGCTGCGATCTTCAAATTGACCGCTTTCGCACACTGAAAGCTGATCAAAATAGTAAAACGCAGGATACTACGCGCTCACAAATAAGTCGATTGAAGCGACCGGGGAAATCCTCTATACTTATGGGATTGACAGAGTGTATTTTCCTCTCGTTAATTTAATGATTAGTGCGAAAGGGCCGCGAAACTTGCGGATAACAAAATGGTTATGACACCGCTGACTAACATGGGAATCCATTCAAGCTGACCGCGCGGTTCCGTTTCGTCCACAGATTTCTCAAAAAAGCGCGGTTGATCCGCGCTTTTTCATTTTCAGATACAGGAGTTCAGCATGGTTGTAATCACATTACCGGATAAATCAATTCGTCAATTCGAAAATCCCGTCTCCGTGGCAGAAGTTGCCGCGAGCATTGGTGCGGGTTTGGCCAAGGCGGCATTGGCCGGCAAAGTGAATGGCAAACTGGTTGATACCAGCCATATCATTGACCACGATGCCGAACTGGCCATTGTCACCGACAAGGATGCGGCGGGTCTCGATGTTATTCGCCACTCGACAGCACACCTGCTGGCCTACGCCGTGAAGGAATTGTTCCCCGATGCGCAAGTAACCATTGGGCCGGTGATTGAAAACGGATTCTTTTACGATTTTTCGTATAAGCGCCCGTTCACGCCGGAGGATTTGGTTTGTATCGAAAAAAAGATGATGGAGTTGTCAAAAAAGGATGAGCCTGTCACGCGCAAAGTGCTTGCGCGTGACGACGCGGTGGCTTATTTCAAAGGCATTGGGGAGGCGTACAAAGCGGAGATAATTTCGTCAATTCCAGCGGGTGAAGATGTGTCCCTTTATTCGGAAGGCAACTTCACCGATTTATGTCGAGGACCACACGTCCCGTCAACTGGAAAGCTTAAAGTCTTCAAGTTGATGAAACTTGCCGGTGCATATTGGCGCGGCGATTCCAAGAATGAAATGTTGCAACGCATTTACGGTACGGCCTGGGCGAAGAAGGAAGACCAGGAGCAATATCTGCACATGATCGAGGAAGCGGAGAAACGCGACCACCGCAAGCTCGCCAAACAACTCGATCTTTTTCATATGCAGGACGAAGCGCCAGGCATGGTTTTTTGGCATCCCAAAGGCTGGGCGATATGGCAGCAGGTCGAACAGTACATGCGCCGGGTGTACCAGGACAACGGTTACCAGGAAATTCGTTGCCCACAGATCCTGGCGCGCTCACTTTGGGAAAAATCCGGACACTGGGAGAACTACAAAGACAACATGTTCACGACGGAGTCGGAGAAACATGATTACGCGATCAAGCCTATGAATTGCCCTGGCCATGTGCAGGTATTTAATTCAGGCCTGCGCTCGTACCGCGACTTGCCGCTGCGCTACGGTGAATTTGGATCGTGTCACCGAAACGAACCATCCGGCGCGCTACACGGCATCATGCGCGTACGTGGTTTTGTGCAGGATGACGGGCACATCTTCTGCACAGAGGACCAGATCAAGAGCGAATGTGTGGACTTTAACCGCTTGGCGCTTGCCGTTTATGGTGACTTCGGATTCAAGGATATTGCCATCAAGATCGCGCTGCGACCTGAGAAACGCATCGGTTCAGACGAAACATGGGATCGTGCCGAAAGCGCATTGCGCGAAGCATTAAAAGCATGCGGTGCCAATTGGACGGAACTGCCAGGCGAGGGCGCTTTCTACGGCCCAAAAATAGAATATCACATGAAAGACTCCATCGGTCGCTCTTGGCAGTGCGGCACCATGCAAATCGATTTTTCGATGCCTGACCGACTGGGCGCTGCATACGTGGACGACCACAGTGCTCGCCGGACACCCGTGATGCTGCATCGTGCCATCGTCGGGTCATTCGAACGGTTCATTGGCATTTTGATCGAGAATCACGCTGGGTCTATGCCAGTTTGGTTAGCCCCTATCCAAGTAGTGGCGATGGATGTCACGGAACATCAGGCGGACTACGTTCGGCAGGTAGTCAATAGGCTAAAAGCGGCTGGAATTCGCGTTGAGGCAGATTTGCGTAATGAGAAGATTTCCTATAAAATCCGGGAACATAGCGTGCAAAAAGTCCCTTATCTGTTGGTTTTAGGCGATAAGGAAATGCAGGCAAAAACCGTGACTGCACGGGTTCGAGACGGTAAAGGCGGTGGCGAAAATATGTCGCCGATGAGTCTCGACGGTTTTATTTCGCATTTAAAGACTGAAATTGCGACCAAGAGTGCGTCGTAATTTGGTTTTATTTGCGCCAAGAGCTTGAGGTGTTGAGAACCAATACCCAAGGTTAAGAGTAATTTCCGGGAGAGTTTTATCGCTACTGAAAAAGACGTCCGAATCAATGCTGAAATCACAAACGTGACAGAGGTTCGGTTGCTTGGCCCTGAGAGTGAGCCAATTGGTATCGTGAGCCTGGCGGAAGCCAACAGGCAGGCGGAAGAAGCGCAACTGGATTTGGTGGAAATTGCCCCGACGGCGAAACCACCAGTTTGCCGGATTATGGATTTCGGTAAATTCAAATATCGCGAAGCCAAGAAAGCCCACGAAGCGAAGCTGAAGCAGAAACAGATTCAGGTGAAAGAAGTAAAGTTTCGCCCTGGTACGGATGATGGTGATTACAACATCAAGGTGCGCAATCTGAAACGCTTCCTGGAAGAGGGCGATAAGACTAAAATTACACTGCGTTTTCGCGGACGTGAAATGGCGCATCAGGAATTAGGAATGGCGTTACTGAAACGGGTGGAAGCAGATTTAACGGAATTGGGGCAGGTCGAACAGTTTCCGAAAATGGAAGGCCGTCAGATGGTGATGATGGTTGGTCCCAGAAAGAAACACTGATTTTAAGGAGCGCACCGCTCCGCTAGTAAAGCTGTGCAAACAAGTCGACTTCAGGTTCAAAGTATGGAACGGTTCCATCACCTGCTGCGGCAATGTAATGAGAAGGTAGAAATATGCCAAAGATGAAGACAAAGAGCGGTGCCGCCAAGCGGTTCAAGCCGCGCGGTAGCGGCTCGATCAAGCGCTCCATGGCGTTCAAGCGCCACATTCTCACCAAGAAAACCACCAAGAACAAACGTCAGTTGCGTGGTACGGCTGAGATTCATGCAACCAATCTGGTCAGCGTGCACCGCATGCTGCCCTACGCGTAAGGAGCGCCACCATGCCAAGAGTTAAACGTGGTGTAACTGCCCGAGCCCGTCACAAAAAAGTTCTGGACCTGGCCAAAGGCTATCGCGGTCGTCGCAGTACTGTTTTCCGTATTGCCAAAGAAGCGGTGATGAAGGCGGGACAATATGCCTATCGTGATCGCCGCAACAAGAAGCGCGTATTCCGTGCGCTCTGGATTGCCCGTATCAATGCTGCGGTGCGTGCTGGCGGTATGACTTACTCGAGATTCATGAACGGCTTGAAGAAGGCGTCGATTGAGGTTGATCGTAAAGTGTTGGCCGATCTAGCGGTGATGGATAAGCCAGCGTTTGCGCGATTTATCGAACAAGCCAAAGCGGGCCTTGCTGCGTAGGGTTTAAGTAATTCGGAATCAAGTAAAAACGCAAAAGGCCCGTGAATCGGGCCTTTTGTTTTTTGCACTAACCGGCGCGACAATAAAAAGTGAGCTTAGATGAGTAACTTTGATGCGATTTTGAACGACGCGTTAAGCACGTTAAGTGCGGTGAAGTCGATGCCTGAACTTGAACAGGTCAAGGCGAAGTACCTCGGAAAATCGGGTTCGTTGACCGAGCGATTGAAGGCCCTAGGATCATTGCCGGCGGATGAAAAGAAGATCGCTGGGGCTGCGATCAATCAAGTCAAGTCACGAGTCGAATCTCTGGTCAATGAAGCCAGGGCCCGCATTGGCAGGGCAGACCTGGAAGCAAAGCTGGCTGGAGAATCAATTGATGTGACATTGCCGGGCAGAACTGCAGGTGTTGGTGGTCTACACCCTGTCACGAGGGCGTTAGAGCGCATTGAGGCACTATTTGCGACGATGGGTTTCTCAGTTGCCGATGGGCCTGAGATTGAAACTGACTATCATTGTTTCACTGCGTTGAACACACCACCGAACCACCCAGCGCGTTCAATGCAGGATACCTTTTACATTGCTGATTCCCAGCATGTGCTGCGGCCGCATACCTCGCCTGTACAGATTCGCTATATGGAAGCGCATAAACCGCCGATTCGCATCATCTGCCCTGGCCGAGTCTATCGCTGTGACCACGACGCGACTCACTCGCCGATGTTTCACCAGATCGAGGGTTTGTGGATCGATGAGGGCATCAGTTTGGCCGATCTGAAAGGCACACTCACGCAGTTTTTCCGCGCTTTCTTTGAACGCGACGATATGCAGATTCGTTTTCGTCCTTCGTTTTTTCCGTTCGTTGAGCCCGGCGTAGAAGTTGATATGGAATGGGAAAACAAGGGCGGCAAGATCAAGTGGCTGGAAATTGGCGGAGCAGGTGTTGTGCATCCGCAGGTGCTTCGAAACGGAGGCATCGATCCTGAAAGCTATTCCGGTTTTGCATTCGGCATGGGGCTTGATCGTCTCGCCATGTTGAAATACGGCGTGAATGATTTACGCCTGTTTTTCGAAAACGATATCAGGTTTCTTAGCCAGTTCCGCTAACAGGATCTCAATATGAAAGTTTCCGTAAATTGGCTTAAAGAGCTCGTGGATATTCACTTGTCTGTGGAAGATATCGCACGCACATTGACAATGGCTGGCCTGGAAGTCGAGGAAATTACGCCCGTCGCAGCGTCTTTTGACCATGTCGTCGTTGCCGAGGTAAAAACAACAGCGCCACATCCGAACGCCGACAAACTTCGCGTATGCCAAGTTGATGCCGGCACTGGAGCATGGCTGCAGATAGTGTGCGGCGCATCGAACGTGGCACCTGGAATGCGTGTGCCCTGTGCATTAGTCGGCGCAACACTCTCCGGACTGGAAATCAGGCAGGCCAAACTTCGGGGCGTCGAGTCGAACGGCATGCTGTGCTCAGCGCGCGAATTAGGTTTGTCTGATGAGCACGCAGGGCTGCTACCGCTGGCCAATGATGCGCCGATCGGGCAGAGTATTCGCAAGTACCTTGATCTCGATGACATTTATCTCACGCTGAAAATAACACCCAACCGTGGCGATTGCCTCTCAATGGTTGGCATTGCGCGTGACTTGGCAGCTGTTACCGGTGACGTATTAAAGTTACCTGTTGTGCTGCCAGTCTCAAGCGTCGGCGATGCGTTCATCTCAGTGGGTGTGTCGGCACCGAAAGCTTGTGGTCGATATTTGGGCCGCGTGATCACCGGCGTTAACCCGATGGCAGCGACGCCTGACTGGATGAAACGTCGTCTTGAGCGCGCCGGTTTTCGTTCAATCGCGCCTTTGATTGACATCACCAATTATGTCAATCTCGAACGCGGCCAACCGATGCATGCATTTGACCAGAAGAAGCTCAGCGGCGGTATCGACGTGCGATTTGCCCGGGTCGGTGAAGCCATGACGCTGCTCAATGAGCAGGAAGTTGCGTTGCAGCCGGATATGCTCGTGATTGCCGACGAACGTGGTCCAGTTGCCATCGCTGGCGTAATGGGCGGTTTTGAAAGCATGGTCACTGACGCCACCACAAGTGTATTTTTAGAATCCGCCTATTTTGATCCGGACGTGGTTCAGGGAAAGACGCGTACCCTTGGCATCAATTCAGATGCAGCCTATCGTTTTGAGCGTGGTGTTGATCCTGAGGGTGCGCGCGATGCAATCGAGTACGCAACCCAGCTGGTGCTGAAGATTTGCGGTACGTCGGCGTCGATGATGGGGCCAATTGTCGAAGCGGTTGGTGAATTACCTGTGCGTAACGCCATCACGGTGAGACCAGCCCGAGTAGTGCGCATCCTCGGGATGAGCATTACCGTTACCGAAATGATCGGGATATTGAAACGTCTGCAATGCGATGTTGCCGTAGAGCATGATGTCCTCTCGGTAAGGCCGCCCTCGTATCGATTTGACCTGGAAATTGAAGAGGATTTCATTGAGGAAATAGTGCGAATTTACGGGTACGAAAAAATACCGGCAAATCCGCCAAAATCCGCCGTACCCATGTTACCCATCGCAGAAAGCACTCGCGCTCGAAGTTCGATGCGCCACGTCATGGTTGATCTTGGTTATCAGGAGGTCATCAATTACAGTTTTACCCCGCCAGAATGGGAGTTGGATTTCGCGGGCAACGCTACACCGGTGCGCATAGCCAATCCTATTTCAAGTCAGCTAAGCGTTATGCGTACAAGTTTGATTGGGGGCTTAATTGCGACACTGCAACACAATTTGAACCATGGCGAATCACGCTTGAAATTGTTCGAATTGGGACGCTGTTTCCTGCAGGACGCTATCAATTTGGATGCGCAACCTGAACTGTTGGGCGGTTTAGTCTATGGAAGCCGGTTCCCGGAGCAATGGGGCGAAGGGGGCCAGAAGGGGGTGCAATCCGATTTTTATTCGGTCAAGGGCGACATCGAATTGTTACTGCAAGGACTCGATTCAAGGTTTGAAAAAGCAGCTCATCCCGCCCTGCATCCAGGGCGTTCTGCGGGTATTTTCATTGCAGGTAAGCAAGTTGGCGTACTCGGTGAATTACATCCCCAATGGCAGCAGAGATACGATTTGCCGGTAGCGCCAATCCTTTTCCAGTTGAATATCGCACCATTGAAGGCTGTGACAACGCCACGGTACTGTCCCATTTCACGGATGCAAACCATACGTAGAGATATTGCGTTACAAGTCGATGATAAGGTCGAAATGCAGGCCATGATAGATGCCATAAAAGCGGCAAAACCAGCCTCGGTGATTGAGTTTGCACCTTTTGACCTGTACCGCGGCGAAAACCTCGCCCCTGGGAAAAAAAGTGTTGCCTTCCGCATACTTATGCAGGATACTGAGAGGACTTTAGTGGATTCAGAGGCAGACAAAAAAGTCGCTGAAATACTTGAAGTGTTTTATAAAGAATTCGGCGCAACTCTCAGAAAATAAAGAGAAAATGCATACAACGCTGACAAAAGCAGAGCTTGCGGACTTAATGTTCGAAAAAGTTGGCTTGAACAAGCGAGAAGCCAAGGATATGGTCGAGTCTTTTTTCGAAGAAATTCGGCTTGCGCTCGAAAACGGCGACAGTGTAAAGCTCTCCGGTTTCGGTAATTTCCAGCTGCGTGACAAACCGCAGCGACCGGGGCGAAATCCAAAAACAGGCGAAGAAATTCCAATCACAGCACGTCGTGTAGTGACCTTTCACGCTAGTCAAAAACTGAAGAGCCTTGTGGAGAAATCCTTCAATGGAACCATCGCTCAACAGTAGTCTGCCGGTCATCCCGGCTAAGCGCTACTTCACAATTGGAGAAGTTAGTGAGTTGTGCGGTGTAAAGCCACATGTGCTGCGTTATTGGGAACAGGAATTCACTCAGCTAAAGCCCCTCAAACGGCGTGGTAACAGGCGCTATTATCAACATCACGAAGTGCTACTTATCAGACGTATTCGCGAACTGCTATACGAGCATGGCTTCACCATCAACGGCGCGCGCAACCGGTTGGACGAGCCCGCAGCAATGGCCTTGAAAGGTTCAAAATCCGATACTGGGCTGGATATCAGTCAAGTGAGGAGTGAATTGAAAAGTATCATCACGATGCTCAATGGTTAGCGGTAAGTGAGCTTAAGCCGCTATAATTACCGTTCGGTCGGGGCGTAGCGCAGCCTGGTAGCGCACTTGCATGGGGTGCAAGGGGTCGGAAGTTCGAATCTTCTCGCCCCGACCAATATCCCGGTAAAAATGGTGATTAACCTGTACCGCGCAATGTGGTGCTGGACTTCGATTTTAAATTTCTGTCTCCGTCGCTAACCAACCGCTTTGCATTCCGTTCCGCAGACTCTGTTGGACATCAACTCAACCAGCACGCGCACGCAGTTACCGCTTAAACCGTCCGATGGTTGAGTATTAAATTGATGGCAGCGATTCTTATTGATGTTTCCCGTTTGCTATATCGTAGATTCGCGAATCGCCTGCCAACGGGTGTAGATCGCGTAAGCTTGGAATATATACACCGGTATAGTGGCGTTGCTCGTGCGGTACTCAGCCTTGGTGGGTTCCATGTCGTTTTGCCCCGATCCATGTCGGAGCGGGTTTTCCGTCTATTGACGGAGCAATCAGTCCACCCAATCGCAGACTGGCTGCTCTTGCCAAAGTTGATTGCAGTTGCATGCAAAGGGATTTGGACAGAGCGAAAGGTTTCAGGTGCAATTCTGTTTAATACCGGCCATATGGGATTGGCGGACGAACATTACGCCCGTGGTTTGCGCAAGTGCGGTGTCAGACCTGTTTTCATGGTTCACGATCTTATCCCGATCACACATCCGGAATTTTGTCGGCCGGGTGAGTTGGAAAGGCACCGGCGGCGAATGCAGAACGTGCTGAGGCTCGGTCACGGCATCGTAACCAACTCCCAAGATACATTAGCAAGCCTCACCGCTTTTGCCCGTAGCGTGGGTCAGCCTATGCCGCCGACGGTCGTCGCCCCATTGGCACCGGGTTTGGTACGAACCATGTCTGCTACACGCCCGATCACGGAGCCATATTTTGTGGTGTTGAGCACCATTGAGCCGCGCAAGAACCACTTGCTGCTGCTCCACCTTTGGCGCCGATTGCGGGAAGAGCTTGGGGAAAGGGCGCCGCGATTGGTGATTATCGGGCAACGTGGCTGGGAATGTGAAAATGTTGTCGATTTACTTGAGCGCAGTGAATTGCTGCGCGGATTTGTCTTCGAAGTTTCCCGCTGCAGCGACGTCGATCTTTCGATGTATTTGCATCACGCGCAGGCTTTGCTGTTTCCAAGCTTCGTAGAGGGATACGGCATGCCACTGATTGAGGCGTTGGCCGCCGGCGTGCCAGTAGTGGCGAGTGATCTAAAGGTGTTTCGCGAGTTCGCAGCGGAAATACCAGACTATGCAGATCCTCTGGATCCGCAGCGCTGGCTTAAGTTGATTAAAGATTACTCTGAACCAATGAGTGTACAACGCGCCGCACAAATTGAACGAATTCGAATCTTTCAATTGCCTACTTGGGAACGCCACTTTGAACTAGTGGAATCGCTGCTTGCGCGTCTGGACGAGGGCGAAAGTTCACCAATTCAATAGCAGTTGCGGCTTTCTGGAATTATGTTCAGTTTGAATACTGCACGCTTAAAGCACCATCGACAAAAATCGTGATAAGCCGAAAGGTTAAGCAAAATGGCGAGAGTCCACTATCGCGTCAATTTGGTTTATCGGCGAAATTAAATACGCCTGATTTCTTGCGCTAATGCCTCAACCGTAGCGTGTATTTGTTCAGGGGAATGCAGACAAGAAATGAAAAAACGTAAGCGCGCAGACTTCTCCGGTACTGCTGGATATAAAATCGGCTGGACATTTATACCGCGTTCAAACATGGCCGCCGAGACTCGAGCAGTGCTTAGCGAACTGCCGATGATCGCCGGCACCACGGCGAGGCCTGCGCTACTGCCAACGTTGATACCCGCCTCTTTTGCCAAGTGAAGAAACTGCTGACCACGTTCAACTAGTTGCGAAACGCGTTCAGGCTCATTGCGCATGCACTGTAAAGCCGCCAGAGAAGCGGCCGCAACCGGTGGGGGCATGCCGACGCTATATAGAAACCCGGGCGCAAGGAATTTCAAATGCTCGACCAAGGCACTTTCACCGGCAACATAGCCGCCGCAACCAGCGAGAGATTTGCTTAACGTGCCCATCCAGATGTCTACATCACTGCCTGATAGCCCAAAATACTCACGAATACCGAACCCGTTTTTGCCCATGACACCAAACGAGTGGGCTTCATCAACCATCAAAAATGCGAAGTGCCGACGTTTAACCTCGACGAATCGCGGCAGATCAGGAAAGTCACCGTCCATACTGTAAATGCCTTCGAGTACGATCAGCACCCGTTCGAAGTGTCGACGTTGTTCGGTCAGAATGTTATCAAGTGCCTGCCAATCGTTGTGCGGAAAAGAAAGGCGGCGCGCCCCCGAAAGCTGTATCCCCTGCAAGGCACTGTTGTGAACGAATTCATCGTGCAGGATAAGATCTTTCGATCCAAACAAATAGCCGATTGTGGTGACGTTGGTGGCGTGACCACTTACAAAAGTGATTGCATCGTCGACGCCATAAACACGGGCGATGGCCTGCTCTAGTTGTCTGTGCACCGGACGCTCGCCAGAAACGAGTCGACTGGCGGAAACCGAAGTGCCATAGCGGTCTATTGCTGCTTTGGCTGCCTCCATTACTACGGGATGCCCGGAAAGTCCAAGATAATTGTAGCTCGCGAAATTTACATAGGACTTTCCATCAATGTCCGTCGTGGCCCCTGCGGTGCCCTCATGAAGCTTGAAGAAAGGGTTTCCAATTCCAAAACGTGCGGCACCGTCGTTCATGATGCGAATTTGCTGATATCCGGGGTGCAGATGAAACCGATAATGCTGTTCTGGAATTTTGTCAGATGCGCCAAACCCTGCAACGAGGCTCATCGGCGCACTTTCGGACTGCGTCGCATGACGGAGACGGCGCTCGAGCGCCTGTTGTATGAGCTTATCCTTGAGCTGCGCTGTCAGGCCCGATATGGTTTTCGGTCGCATGCTACTGAATCATTCGCCGCTGTTGAGCGGGGTCTGCGGCGGCAATTTCGCTGACAAATTCCTCGACGGACTCATCGCTGACCCCTGCGGCATGCTGCATGACGACCTGTTGTATTTGCTGAATTGACGTGGGTGGCTGCGAGTTTGTCGATACCGCACTGCCATCGGTGCCGCGTAGCTGCGAGATCATACGTCCGGCCAGCTTGGCAATCGTTGGGCTTTCGCTGAGCGCCATTACTGGCAGACGAACACCAAACCTGCCTTCCAGGGCGATTGCCAACTCGACGCCCATTAATGAATCTAAACCCATTTCAGACATAGATTGATGCGCATCGAGTTTTTCGGCTGACGCGCGCAAAATTTCCGCTACTTCCACTTTTATCATGTCGATAAATGTAGCTAACAGTGCTTCGTCGGGAAGTTCAGCAAGAAGTCGTTGAATATCGTGCGCGTTGGTCTCCTCGCCTTGCGCATCACCACCAAGTTTGGCCAAGTCGCTAAAGCGTGGGCTAGATGCAGTCGGCAAAAAGCGTGCAAGTGCTCGCCAGTCAAACTCCATCACGCCAAGCCCGGACTGATCCGATAGCAGCATTGTCTCCAACTCGCCCAACGCGGCGGCAGAATGTAATGCGCTTCCACCCATGCGATGCTGAAGTGCGTCTTTGAGTTTTTCATTCCGCGCGAGAAATCCCACGTCATCGATTGCACCCCAGCGAACACAAGTGGCAGGAAGGCCCGCCCGGCGCCGGTTGATCGCAAGCGCTTCCAGTGCGGCATTTGCAGCGACATAGCTTCCTTGCCCTGGATTGCCAAATAGTGTCGTTGCCGAGGAGAAAAGTACGAAGAAATCCAGCGACGTTTCAAGCGTTAACGCATGCAAATACTGCGCGCCAAGTACTTTCGGAGCAAGCACTCTGTGCAATAGTTCGGGAGTTACGTTTCGAATCAGACTATCTTCAATCACCGCTGCAGCATGAATAATGCCTTTCAGTGGTGGCATTGATGAGGATACTTCACCCAGCAATTTAGCCAGAGCACTTTCATCGCTTACGTCACATGCGGCTGCCACTACGTTCACGCCGGCCGTCGCGAAGGCGGCAAGCGCCGCGTCCGCCTCGTCAGTCGCAGCGCCTCGGCGCCCGAGCAAGACTAAATGTCTAGCGCCTTTCGAGGCGAGCCATTGCGCTGATTTCAAACCAAAACCGGTTAGGCCACCTGATACCAGATAGGTAGCATCTTGGAGGAGCGTCAATCGTGACGCTGGCAAACTAGCCGTCGCATGTGCGGCCTCTGGAGAGGGTAGGGGCTGGACGGAGTGCGTCGGAATAATCTCATGATGATACGTAATGACAATTTTGCCGATCTGACGCGCCTGTTGCATGTAGCGGAACGCATCGACAATATCTTCTGCCTCAAATGCGTGATAAGGCAGTGGATGCAATACGCCTTCATCGAACAAGCGCATCATTTCACCGAATAACCGGCGAGTCAGTGCTGGCCGTTCGCTCATCAACTGATCTGCGTCGACACCGAAGTAACTGATGTTGTTTCGGAACGGCCGAAGTCCAATCTTGGTATTTTCGTAAAAGTCGCGCTTGCCCAGCTCGATGAAACGGCCAAACGGTTTGAGAATGCGCAAATTGCGATTGATGGCCTCTCCGGCTAGCGAATTGAGCACGACATCCACGCCCCGTCCATCGGTCTCCGCCAGGATATCGTCGGCAAATCCGAGCGTGCGAGAGTCATAAATATGCTCTACGCCGAGCAAGCGCAAAAAGTCACGCTTTTCGTCAGAACCCGCCGTTGCGTGAATCGTGGCACCACGCCATTTCGCAATCTGGATGGCTGCAATACCAACGCCGCCAGCTGCACCATGAATTAGCACCGTCTCCCCAGGCTCGAGTTGAGCAAGGTGGAGGAGGGAATAATAAACCGTAAAAAATGTACTTGGAATCGTCGCTGCCGCCTCGAACGACAAGTCTCGAGGGATGTGTGAAAGCGCTGTCCATTTCGTGACGACGCGATTGGCGAAGCATGACGAGCCGAACCCAACGACGCGATCCCCGGGTGAAAAACCGGAAGTATCTCGTCCGGTAGCCAGCACAAGGCCAGAAAACTCCAGGCCAAGCGTTGGACCCGCAAAACCATTTTCGATAGCTTCGTCTGAAAGCAGTCCAAGTGCGTACATGATGTCGCGAAAATTCAGACCGGTTGCTTGCACCTCTACCTCAATTTCATCGTGCTGAGGCAAAACGCGAGGGTGTGACTCCCAGCGTAAATTTCGCAATTGGCCTGGAAAGTCGAAGCCAAGGCGCATCGTTGCCACTGGTGTTTCCGAGACAACTGACTCCTTGTGACTTTTTACCGCGCGCTCGCTTACGTCTAACGCCTTATCCATAGAGCATAAGGCCGATGCAAACTCTGACGGCAAAGGATGTGGCGCCAGCGAAACTCTTGGCACGAAGCGCGCACCATTGAGTCCCAGGATGATTTCAGTCTCGTCATCAGGTTGCATGAGTTCTCTGGCGAGCGCATCTGTGACGTCGTCCTTCGCACGATAGGCCGGCAGATCAACGAGCTTAATGGCGGCATTCGAGGCCTCGTTCATGAGGGTGCGGCCCCATCCCCATAACGTTGCATCAGTCGACGATTCGTATGCCCATTCGCCATTGCCCTCACCTTGCGAAGCGGGCGGTAGCAGGGTCGACATTGCGCCAGATGTCACGATCCAACAGGTCAACGATGACTTGGTTGCTTCGCACGCTTGGGCAATTGCGCGAGCAGTAAGGCAACGCTGTTCATGGTGAGCGAGGTCGACGGCAGGGAGCGAGTTTTTTTCAGGCAACCTGAGGCCAGACAAATGAAGCACACCGTCGATACGGCCTGTTTCAGCTCGAATTTGCAAAATGGTTTCTTGCAAAGCCGCCGTGTCAACAGCTGTGGTGCAGATAACGGTATGTCCGGCCTCACGTAGGCGTGCGGAAACCTTCACACCAACGCGTGCAGAATGGCCTATGGCATCGGCTACAAGCAGCCATGATTTAATTTCTGGCTGCTCATATACTGGTGTCGCCTGACGATTGCCGCCATTGGCACTAGCAAGTAAAAGGTAAGGGCCACACTTGATATCAGACGAAAAATCGATTTCAGACGGCGTTCCGAAGCCGCGCTTGGAAAGTTGCTGCAGCCAGAAGCGAGACGATTGCTGTGACGAGACTACACCGCCGTCAGTAGTCTGGCGCCACCATTCGGCGTTCTCGCCATTTGTGAAATCCATCCAGCGCGAAGGATGCATGCCGATCACAATAATCGATCCACCTGGTGCCAATTGTTCCCTGGCAATATCGAGCGCACACAGTGCGCGGTCCAACGCCGTGAAATCCAGCGATAAAAAGACCAACTGCGCCCTGTGAGAGGCACCCACATCGATTTTTGTGTCGTCACCAGTAATAAGGCCCGCCCTTATTGCCGGAAACCGTTCCTGCATTCTCTGCGTATGCTGCAAGGACGCGGAAGAAGGTGTCAGATATTGATAATCACAAAAATCAAAATTGATCGCCGCACAAATGTCTGCTGCAAATAACGGTGGTGCCTCACTAATCTCAATAATCCCCAAGCGCTGATCATCAATCAGGCGCGATTGCGCATTCGCAATTATTTCGCGCAGAGTTTCGCCGATCCTCTGCCGACCCTGCGCGCCGAGTACGTGTGCGATCACGGAGAGGCGAGGGGCATGTTGAAGTGTCGGCGATTCAGCGCCTGCCTGCCTATGCAGGATAGTACCCAAATGATGGCCAACACGGCCAACCTTATGCACGATGTCGAAGCAATCCGGGTAGTCGGATACCAGGCTATTCCAGATTTCTTCTGGTAAGGGCTGACCGACATTGGCCGTCGAAAAACGGTAACCTGAATCTTTATCAACAAGTAACCCGTCGTCTTTGGCCGCGCTGATGATGTGGTGCAAAAACGGCGCAATAGCTGGCTGGTTCGAGTAGATTTTATCCAGGACATCGGTCGACAGTTCGATGTCGTTTCCACTGAGTGATCGTAGCGCGCGGATACCGAATTGACTGCAAACTTCGTCGAGCAGGGGATCAACTTCGTCGATATATCGCCGATGAATACCTGCCACCGCACAACGCCGGATAGTTTCGCTCATGGCGAGACGAACTTCCTCAAACGTGAGCGGTGATACTGGTATTGGCAACAGTCTGTGGGGGGCCTGAATAGCGCGTTCTTTTAGAAACCTCAAGCGGTCAGCACCGCTTTTTTGCAGACGAATACTGCGAAAGCGAACACCTTGCAGTGATGCGATTGCACGGCCATTTTCGTCAAACACAGTAAACTCGGCGACGATGGACTGGCGCGTGAAGCGTAATAGCGTCGCGCGCGCTGCCGCCGGGCGGGTATCCGTCCCGTCCGTACCGGTCCTGAATGTGATGTGCTCTATTCTGGTCGGTACAAAACTAAAACCGCTCCGCATCGCATCCTGGGTCGCAGGATGTTCACGCAACAATTGAAAGGCCAGCTGGAATGTGCAATCAAGCAAGGCCGGATGCAGGTGGTGTTGCCCGATTTCACCTTCGATGCTCAACGGAATTTTTAGTACCGCAATGGCAGTGCGGCCATTTATCCAACCATGTTCAATAGCGCTAAACGCCGGGCCGTATCGTAATCCCGCTGCGATCGTCAGTGCCTGATGACTGTTGGTATTGAAATCGGGTAGGCGAGTTGGCAATACCAGACAGTTTTCATCGATTGCGTGCCGACTGGGTTCTCGCAGCAACCTGCCCACCGCGTGCACATTCCACGCCTCATCTCCGCCAAGTTCTTGTGCGCGAACGGTAAAGCCGCCATCGGCTGCGTCTATCGAGACGCGAATAATTTTCGAGTGCTCGTCACTTATTATTAATGGCAAGCGAATTTCGAGTTCCTCAATCGACGCGCTGCATCCGCCGAATGTTTTCAATGCAACTGCGATGGCGAGTTCTGCAAAGCCAGCCGCTGGGAAAACGGTTGCATCACCAACAACGTGATCTGCAAGTGCTGGATACTGTTTGGTATCAAGCACGTTTTCCCAAGTACCTTCATGCTGCGCGAGCTGATAACCCAGCAATGGATGCTCTTTGCGTCGTCCCAGCAGGCCGCCTGACCGCGATGTTACGGGATGCCAATGTTTCTCTCGTTGCCACGGGTAATTGGGGAGATTGACAAAACGCCCACGCCAAGGCAGCAAACTGTCCCAGTTCACCGGGCAACCCGCGATGATCACTTGATTGGCAGCGCTCCATACCCGTTGCGCCGCGCCATCATTGCGGGTCAGGGTGGTGATCACGCGTCCACTATGCGCACCGTCTTTCGCGTGCTCCTTCACCGCATCATTGAGATATCCGCGCAGGACAGCGTGCGGCCCGATTTCAATGAAAACGTTTATGCCCTTGGTTTGTACCCCTTTCACAGCTTGCGCAAACAAAACCGGTAATCGAATGTTGTGCCACCAATAGGCAGCGCGAAGTTCGCGTCCATCCAGCAGCTCTCCCGTCACTGTCGAGAAAAACGGGATCGTGCTTTCGTTGGGACGCAATTTGGCCAATGCCTGAAGTATTTCTAGTTCAATACCATCCATGGCAGGGCTATGGAACGCGTAATCGATATCGAGTCGCTTGAATGGAATACCTCGCGTGGCAAGCGTCGCCTCAAATGCCGTAAGTTCCGCGGTCGCACCTGCAACGGTGACGCCACGACTACTATTGATGCTGGCAATTACCACCGAGGTACCCAGATTTAATTCCTCGATCAAGGCGGCTATGTTCTTTGCATCGCTCAGAACGGCGCTCATTGCGCCCAGGCCCCTGGTGCGGCCCTGCAATTGGCTGCGGTGATAGATGACTTCAACAGCGGCGGCCAACGATAATGCCCCCGATGCCCAGGCAGCCGCCACTTCGCCCACGCTGTGTCCAGCCACGACAGTCGGCACGATGCCCCGGTGCCTGAGCATTTTGGTAATGCCTACCTGCAACGCAAATAACGCCGGCTGGGCAATTTCAGTGCGTTCGTAGCGATCCTCACCAGCTTCTTCTGAAATATCGCCCGCCAACTCCTCTTCGAGAGAATAATCCGCAAAACGTTGAAAAATAACATCGACTTCGCGGACGGCATTGCGAAAAGTGACATCCTCGGCCAGCAGGTTCTTGCCCATGCCGACCCATTGCGACCCATTCCCAGAGTAAATAAATGCCGGGCCAACCGGGGAATCGATCGCGACACCCAGATCCATTCCGCTATTTTTTCCATTTCCCGATGCGATATTGTCGAGTGCCGTAATGAGCGATTCAGACGAGTGTGCAAAGATCACGGCACGGTGATCGTGCCAATCGCGAGCGAAGCAGGTATTGAAGGCGATGTCGTAAAGAGGGGCATACGCTTTGGCCTTTATGAATACCGCAAATTCGGACGCTGCAGCTTTGAGCGCAACTTCGCTCTTTGCTGAAATAACAATCGGTACATCGTGAATATTGGTGGGCCTTGGTGCTTTTCCCAGCGGACTGTCGTAACTTTCCAGAATAACGTGCGCATTGGCACCGCCGAACCCAAACGAATTGGTGCCGACGATCAATTTCCCGTTTTTTTTCAGTGGCGTGGTTTCGCGTGCGACTTCGATATTCCACTCATCGAAGTGGATATTCGGGTTCAGTTTCTTGATACCAATTGTGGCAGGTACAACGCGGTGCTGTACGCAATGCAGCGCTTTGACCAACCCGGCCACGCCGGAGGCGGCTTCGAGATGCCCCATATTGCTCTTAACCGAGCCGATTAGTAGCGGATTTTGTGCACGGCGACGTTTGCCGATTGCCATACCAAGCGCGTGCGTCTCGATTGGGTCGCCAACCGCAGTGCCGGTGCCATGGGCTTCAATGTAATCGATATCGTCGGGCGCGATGTTTGCGTTTGCGTAGACTTCTTCAAGAAGTGCGCTTTGCGCCGCCGAGCTCGGTACAGTTAACCCCGATTTGCGGCCATCTGTGTTGACGGCGCTATTGGCGACGACCGCCAAAATATGATTGCCATCGGCCACGGCTGCATCGTAATCCTTCAGAAAAAATACGCCTGCACCTTCGGAGCGTACGTATCCATCACCATCCGCATCGAACACATTGCAGTGTCCGCGCCGGGATAGCATCGATGCTTTTGAAAAAATAATGAAGCCATAGGGGTGGGCGTGCAAACTCACACCGCCCGCGATCGCCTGCACGGTCTCTCCTGAGAGGATGGACTGGCATGCCTGGTGAAATGCGACTAACGAGGAAGAGCATGCAGTATCAATCGCAAGGCTCGGGCCGCGAAGATCGAAGACATACGAGAGTCGGTTGGCGGCAATACTGGCAGTATTGCCGGTCGCTGCGCTGGCATCGATGGTGCCCAGATCATCCGCTAATCGGTATGAGTAATCCGCACTGGCGATACCGATATACACGCCGCAACGACTACCCTTGAGGGTGGAAGGTTTTACACCGGAATTTTCCAATGCCTCCCAGGTTATTTCGAGCAACAATCGTTGCTGCGGGTCCATCAAAGCAGCCTCGCGCGGCGAAATGCCGAAAAAAGCTGCATCGAATCCGCTGATGTCACCGATTGAGCCGGCGGCGAACGAATAACTGGTGCCAGGCTGATTTTTGCTGGGGTGCAGAAAAGTCGACTTTTCCCAGCGGGTCGGATCGACTTCCGTCACCAGATCACGTCCCTCCAACAGGCCGGGCCAATAATCCTGACTGGTGGATCCCGGAAACCGGAACGCACAGCCAATCACCGCAACTTTTTTTGTCATAGTTTTATCGACCACGCTTGTACATAGTTTGGTGCGGCAACCGTTACTTTATGCGGGAAGCGCGCCCGCAGCAAGTTTTGTGGAACATTCGTTAATTAATAAAAGACGAAAAAATATCGGCGGCGAAGCCAACAAGCACTTTTTGTCGGGAGAGTGTTATGACGCTGCTTCATCGGGATATAAAAGCATCTCAAGGATTTACAACAATCGATTTAATTCCTGTCAACAAAAGGGAAAATAGGCTACCCAACAAAAACGAGCGCAAGGTATAGCATTAATGTGACAGATTCTAACGTATTGCGCAGTGAAAGTCCTCACATGGCGGTTACTTGCCCAGGCAGGATTTGGCAAGTTCAGACGTTTCACTCAGACGTAAAAATGTAACATGCGGTTACACGCTTGCCTGTGCAATAATCCTTCGATTCAACAATTTGGTTACAAATATGCAGACTCGCATTCCGACTCT
>JBKJMK010000072.1:0-13553 GCA_046596005.1 Usitatibacteraceae bacterium
CGTCAAGATCAATGTGCAACTGATTGCCCCGATTGCGATGGAAGACGGACTGCGCTTCGCGATTCGCGAAGGTGGTCGTACCGTCGGCGCAGGTGTCGTATCGAAAGTTCTTAAGTAGGAAGCACCACTGTTTCACGGACTGCAGGCCAATAGCTCAATTGGCAGAGTGTCGGTCTCCAAAACCGAAGGTTGGGGGTTCGAGGCCCTCTTGGCCTGCCACTCAAGTTGCTGAGGTTGTATGGCGAGAACTTGAATATGCCCGTGAAGTAGTGGATGAATAGAGAATTGAATTTAGTGCTGTATTCCGTCCAAATTTACCCGTTGAAACGGCAAGAAAAAGAGAAGCATGAAAGACAAAATTCAAATCGCAGTTGCAGCATTGCTCGTCATCGTCGGCGTCGTCTTGTTTTCGGCGTTGTCGGATAAGCCTACCATCGCCCGCTTGGGCGCGATGTTCGGCTGCTTCATTGCTGCGGGCGTTATTGCCTGGTTCACCGCAGTGGGACGTGAGTTTGTGCAATACGCGAAGGAATCTATCGAAGAAGCCAAGAAAGTTATATGGCCGACGCGTAAGGAAACCATGCAATCGACTGGCGTGATTTTTGTCTTTGTCTTTGTGATGGCCCTGTTTTTATGGGTAGTGGATTGGAGCCTCACGCTCGGCATTACCAAATTGATCGGTGGAGCGTAAATAATGCGTTGGTACGTTGTGCATGCTTATTCCGGGCAGGAAAAAAGTATTCAGGCGGCACTGATCGAGCGCATCAAGCGTTCGGGCATGGCTGATAAATTTGGCGACGTGTTGGTGCCGACTGAAGAGGTGGTCGAGATGAAAAGCGGTGCTAAATCGCTCTCAGAACGGCGCTTTTTCCCAGGCTACATCCTCGTGCAAATGGAAATGACGGATGAAACCTGGCACTTGGTGAAAAGCACGCCAAAGGTTACCGGCTTTATCGGCGGTACGGCAAACAGGCCGTCGCCAATTTCGCAAAAGGAAGTCGACAACATCCTCAATCAAGTCAAGGAAGGTGTTGAAAAACCGAAACCGAAAGTGCTCTTCGAAGTGGGTGAAAATGTTCGTGTTAAAGATGGCCCGTTCACTGACTTCAACGGCAACGTCGAAGATGTGAATTACGATAAATCGAAGATTCGTGTTTCGGTACTCATTTTTGGCCGTTCGACTCCGGTGGAACTGGATTTCGCTCAGGTTGAAAAGCAGTAACGCCTCGTAAAAGTTATCGTTTTTGGCAGTGCTGGTTTGCAATCCGCCAGCGTCTGCTTTTTTGGAAGTGATTGTGAATTTGAGGGGAGAGCATCGTAAAACCGGTGTTCGTTATCACCCAAGGAGATAAACGTGGCAAAGAAAGTTATCGGCTATATCAAGCTGCAAGTGCCGGCCGGAAAGGCGAATCCTTCGCCGCCGATCGGACCCGCGCTGGGCCAGCGTGGTTTGAATATTATGGAATTCTGCAAAGCGTTCAATGCGCAAACGCAGAAAATGGAACCGGGCCTGCCGATTCCTGTGGTAATTACCGCTTTTGCGGATAAATCTTTCACATTTATCATGAAGACGCCACCGGCGTCGATTCTGATCAAGAAGGCCGCGCAGGTTGAAAAGGGCAGCAAGATACCGCACACCGATAAAGTGGGCCGGTTAACGCGTGCGCAAGCTGAAGAAATTGCAAAAACCAAGATGCCTGATCTGACCGCCGCCGATATGGATGCAGCGGTGCGCACCATCGCAGGTAGTGCACGTTCAATGGGTATTGATGTGGAAGGGGTTCGATAATGGCTGCTCTGCCTAAGCGTCAAAAAGCGTTCGCCGGTCTTGTTGACCGCGACAAAAATTATGCCGTTGCCGAGGCTCTGGAAATTATCAAGAAAACAGCTACTGCCAAGTTTGATGAGTCAGTAGACGTTGCGATTAACCTCGGTATCGATGCCAAGAAATCTGACCAAGCTGTTCGCGGCTCAGTTGTATTGCCGCGCGGCACTGGCAAGAACGTGCGCGTTGCTGTGTTTGCCCAGGGCGACAACGCCAAGAAGGCGACTGACGCAGGTGCGGATATTGTCGGCTTCGAAGATTTGGCGGAGAAAATCAAAGGCGGCTTTATGGCTTTCGACGTGGTCATCGCCACGCCAGATGCGATGCGTGTTGTTGGCGCATTGGGGCAGGTGCTGGGTCCACGTGGCTTGATGCCAAATCCGAAAGTCGGCACGGTCACGCCAAATGTCGAGCAAGCGGTGAAGAATGCGAAAGCCGGTCAGGTGCAATATCGCGCGGACAAAGGAGGAATTGTGCAATGTACGATCGGTCGCGCTTCGTTCCCCATCGACGCGTTGACAGAAAATCTGGCGGTGTTGATTGGTGCTGTGAATAAATCCAAGCCAGCCACATCGAAGGGGATCTACCTGAAAAAGGTATCGGTATCCTCGACGATGGGTGTTGGTGTGCGCCTGGATACATCAGCATTTTCGGCGAGCGCGCAACAGCAACAGTAAAAATTGAAGTCCCTTGCCAACCTGGTTGGCGGGGGCAGTGCTTTGGGCCTCTTGATTCAGATTTTTGGACCAAGAGGGTTGTCAAAGACCGTAGGAATCGCGGGTAACGGTACATATGTTGCACGCGATTTAATCGATGGAAATATCGTCCTACGCAGATGGCGGTCCCGAGGTTGGATTCTGTTTGTTTGACTCACATCAAACAGGCGCATCTGCCCTCAAAAGGTCGCTGTGTGTTTGAGTGCATCGATTGGTGTATTCGATCATTAACGTAAAGGAGATCAAACGTGAGTTTGAATCTGGATGGTAAAAAAGAAGTCGTTTCGGAAGTCGCCGCGCAAGTGACGAAAGCCCAGACGATGGTGCTTGCAGAGTATCGGGGTACGTCGGTTGCTCAACTGACCAAATTGCGCAGCGATGCGCGCGCCAAGGGTGTTTACATGCGCGTTCTCAAGAACACGCTGGCCCGTCGCGCCGTAGCCGGCACACCTTTCGAGGTTGTCGCTGACAAGATGGTCGGCCCACTGATTTACAGTTTTTCAGCAGATGCCGTCTCGGCCGCGAAAGTCATTAACGATTTCGCCAAAGGGAATGAGAAGTTCGCAATCATCGCGGGCGCTTACGGTGGCAAGGTTTTGGACAGGGCGGGCGTGCAAACGCTGGCCAATATCCCGTCCAAAGAAGTGTTGCTGGCGCAATTGTTGGGTCTCATGCAGTCACCGGTTTCCGGTTTGGCGCGCGTGATCTCGGCAATCGCTGCGAAAAAATCAGAAGGCGTTGCAGCGTAAGGTTATCTACCTGCACCCGCGTATTCGTCACAATTTAACTTTTTCAAAGGAAATTCAAAATGGCATTCGATAAAGACGCATTCCTGACTTCACTTGACGCCATGTCCGTCATGGACCTCAACGAGCTGGTCAAGGCAATCGAAGAGAAGTTCGGCGTATCTGCCGCTTCAATGGCGGCTCCTGCTGCTGGCGGCGGCGCTGCGGCGGCGGTTGTAGAAGAGAAGACTGAATTCAACGTGATGTTGCTTGAGTTCGGTGCAAACAAGATCAACGTGATCAAGGCGGTTCGTGAAATCACTGGCCTTGGTTTGGCAGAAGCGAAGGCGCTGGTTGAAGGTGCACCTAAGGCAGTTAAAGAAGGTGTCAACAAAGCTGACTCCGACGCAATCGTCAAGAAGCTCACTGATGCAGGCGCTAAAGCCGAAGCAAAGTAATCAACGTTTTGTGTATCAAAGATCACTCCCGCGCGGAAAACCCGCTGCGGGAGTTGATTTCCACGATGTAAAGTAAAAAACACCAGCATCCACGCGGGTTGTAGGGGAAAAATACCCGTAAAGCCGCGCCAGCGCTAGAGTTTATCAATAGATGCCAAAGCAAAGCGATAGCATTAATTACACGTTTTGCTTTGTCTTCTGAAACGACTGCAGAAGACTAGTTTGGTCGGGCAATCTTCGATTGCTGTCAGCCATAGAGGGGTAGCGGCCCCTCGCCTTACTTGACGTTATCAATTCATCGATAGCGCCAGTCGATGAACATTGACGCGGGCGTCAGCCCGCGACTCCTTTCAACGTTCGGAGAGTTTATGTCCCACGCCGTGCCTACCACTTACACCTATACCGAGAAAAAGCGCATTCGCAAGAGTTTTGCCAAGCGCGCCAGTGTCCTCGATATACCTTTCCTCTTGGCCACCCAGTTGAATTCATACGCTGAATTCCTGCAGGCCGAAGTCGCCGTTGCCAAGCGTAACAATCAGGGTCTTCAATCTGCGTTCACATCGGTATTCCCGATCGTGAGTCACAACCAGTTTGCCCGCCTCGAATACGTCAGCTACCAACTTGGCCAGCCACCGTTTGATGTGCTGGAATGTCAGCAACGCGGCCTAACCTACGCATCACCCCTGCGCGCCAAAGTGCGACTGGTGATCATGGATCGCGAAGCCTCCAAGCCGACGGTGAAAGAGTTGAAGGAGCAGGAAGTGTACATGGGCGAAATTCCGCTCATGACGGCCAACGGCTCGTTTGTCATCAACGGTACAGAGCGCGTTATCGTGTCCCAGTTGCACCGTTCGCCGGGTGTGTTTTTTGAGCATGATCGTGGCAAGACCCATTCGTCAGGCAAGCTGCTGTTTTCCGCGCGTGTAATCCCTTACCGTGGTTCGTGGCTTGATTTCGAATTTGACCCAAAGGACTACCTGTACTTCCGTGTTGATCGTCGCCGCAAAATGCCGGTCACGATACTGCTGAAGGCGCTCGGCTATTCGCCGGATCAAATTTTGCGGGAATTTTTCGCCTTCGACGAATTTCATGTCTCCAAAAAAGGTGAAATCGAGCTCGAGCTGGTGGCGGATCGCTTAAAGGGTGAGATCGCCAAGTTCGACATCATGTCCAAAGACGGCAAGGTGATCGTTCAAAAAGACAAGCGCATCACTGCAAAGCATATCCGCGACATCGAAGCAGCAAAAATGAAACGCCTTGCCGTGAACGATGAGTATCTGCTTGGACGCGTGCTGGCAACCAACATCGTCAACACCGATACCGGTGAGTTCGTCGCCAACGCCAATGAAGAGTTGACCGAAGTGTCGCTCCGCAAGCTAATCGACGCGGGGGTTGAGACGATTTATACCATTTACACCAATGATCTCGATCAGGGCGCATATATTTCCTCGACACTTCGTATCGATGAGACGGTCGACGCGTTGAACGCCAAAGTGGCGATCTATCGCATGATGCGTCCCGGCGAGCCGCCCACTGAAGACGCAGTCAACACACTGTTTAACGCATTGTTTTTTTCGGAGGACCGTTATGATCTTTCCGCCGTCGGTCGCATGAAATTTAATCGTCGCGTAGGTCGTGAAGAGCTGACCGGTGCGATGACACTTTCCACCGAAGACATCGTTGCCGTCATAAAAATTCTGGTTGAACTGCGCAATGGCCGCGGCGCAATCGACGACATCGATCACCTCGGTAACCGTCGCGTGCGTTCGGTGGGCGAATTGGCCGAAAATCAGTTCCGCTCCGGCCTCGTTCGCGTCGAGCGCGCAGTGCGTGAGCGCCTTTCGCAAGCCGAAAGCGAAAACCTGATGCCGCACGACTTGATCAATGCCAAACCTGTTTCGGCGGCGATTAAGGAGTTCTTCGGCTCAAGCCAGCTTTCGCAGTTTATGGACCAGACCAATCCACTGTCGGAAATCACCCACAAGCGCCGCGTGTCAGCACTCGGCCCGGGTGGTTTGACGCGTGAACGTGCCGGCTTTGAGGTTCGTGACGTGCATCCCACCCACTATGGTCGCGTTTGTCCGATCGAAACGCCGGAAGGTCCGAACATCGGCCTTATTAACTCGCTCGCGTTGTATGCGCGCGTGAACGATTATGGGTTTATCGAAACCCCGTATCGCAAAGTGAGCAACGGAAAAGTTGATGGTGACATTGAGTATCTGTCTGCAATCGAAGAAGGCAAATATGTAATCGCCCAGGCGAATGCCGAGACTGATAAATCCGGTCGCTTTGTTGATGAACTGGTGTCATGCCGCAACCACAATGAATTCATGTTGTCCTCACCGGACAAGATCGAATACATCGATGTGGCACCCGCGCAGATCGTGTCGGTGGCCGCTTCGTTGATTCCGTTCCTTGAGCATGACGACGCAAACCGCGCGCTGATGGGTTCTAACATGCAGCGCCAGGCGGTACCGTGCCTGCGTGCAGAGAAGTCATTGGTGGGAACCGGTATTGAGCGTACCGTCGCAATGGACTCCGGCACGGCGGTCATGGCACGCCGTGGCGGTCGCGTCGATTTCGTCGATGCAGGACGTGTCGTTGTGCGTGTGAATGACAACGAAACGCAGCAAGGCGAAGCGGGCGTTGATATTTATAACCTCGTAAAGTACGTGCGCTCCAACCAGAATACCAACATCAACCATCGTCCGCTGGTAAAGGTCGGGGACATTATCGCCAAGTCCGACGTGATTGCTGACGGTGCCTCGACGGATATGGGGGAGTTGGCGTTGGGTCAGAACTTGCTGGTCGCGTTCATGCCTTGGAACGGTTACAACTTCGAAGATTCGATCCTCATCTCCGAACGCATCGTCGCGGAAGACCGCTATACCTCGATTCATATTGAGGAATTGTCAGTGGTCGCGCGTGACACCAAATTGGGGCCGGAGGAAATCACCCGCGATATTTCCAACTTGTCAGAGCGGATGCTTGGTCGGCTGGACGAGTCGGGCATTGTGTATATCGGCGCGGAAGTGGAAGCGGGCGATGTACTGGTCGGTAAAGTAACGCCAAAAGGTGAAACCCAGCTGACGCCGGAAGAAAAGCTGTTGCGCGCGATTTTTGGTGAGAAGGCCTCGGATGTGAAAGACACATCACTTCGCGTTCAGTCGGGTATTTCAGGCATCGTGATCGACGTGCAGGTTTTCACTCGCGAAGGCATTGTGCGCGACAAGCGTGCGCAACAAATCGTTGACGACCAACTCAAAGATTACAAGAAAGATTTGGCGGATCAGTTGCGTATCGTCGAGGACGATCTGTTCCAGCGTATTGAAAAAATGCTGGCGGGAAGAATCGCCAAGGGTGGTCCGAAAAAAATCGCCAAGGGCACCAAGATCACCAAAGCTTATCTGGAAGATCTGCCACGCCATGACTGGTTCGATATTCGTCTGACGGATGATGATGACGCGCGCCAATTGGAATCGCAAAAGGAAGCGCTTGATCTGACCCGCAAGGAATTCGATAAAGCGTTTGATGAGAAGAAACGCAAGCTTACTCAGGGCGACGAATTGCCGCCTGGCGTGCAGAAGATGGTCAAAGTGTACGTCGCGGTCAAGCGCCGGTTGCAGCCAGGTGACAAGATGGCCGGTCGTCATGGTAACAAGGGTGTGATCTCGAAAATCGTACCAGTCGAAGATATGCCTTTCATGGCGGACGGTACGCCGATGGATATCGTGTTGAACCCGCTGGGCGTGCCATCGCGTATGAACGTCGGCCAGATCCTGGAAACGCATCTCGGTTGGGCAGCCAAGGGTCTCGGCTTGAAAATCGGTGAGATGGTCAAGGCGAACGACAGTGTTACCAAGCTGCGCAAGTTCCTGGACAAGGTCTACAACACCAGCGGCAAAAAGGAAGACCTGGGCCAGTTGTCCGATGACGAAATCATTACGTTGTCGAAGAACCTGACGCGTGGCGTGCCGTTTGCGACACCTGTGTTTGACGGCGCGGCAGAATCGGAAATTCGCATGATGCTCGATCTGGCATATGACGAAGAAACGGCCAAGCGTCTGAAACTCAATCTGACGAAGACGCAAGCGACCTTGCACGACGGTCGTAGCGGTGAGCCGTTTGAGCGTGATGTCACGATTGGCTATATGCACATCCTTAAACTGCATCACCTGGTGGACGACAAGATGCATGCACGTTCGACCGGCCCGTACTCGCTCGTTACCCAGCAACCACTGGGCGGCAAGGCGCAGTTCGGCGGCCAGCGTTTCGGCGAGATGGAAGTGTGGGCGCTCGAGGCCTATGGCGCGGCATATACGCTTCAGGAAATGCTCACCGTCAAGTCCGACGATACCTCGGGCCGTACCAAGGTTTACGAGAGCATCGTTAAAGGCGAGCACAAGATCGATGCGGGCATGCCCGAGTCGTTCAACGTGCTGGTCAAAGAGATCCGTTCGCTGGCCATCGATATTGATTTGGAGCGCTATTGACGTGACGGCTTAGTCGTTACTTACAACAGTATTCCAATCAGACATCTGGAGAAAACATGAAAGCTCTACTCGACTTATTCAAGCAAGTCACGCACGAAGAAGAATTCGACGCGATCAAGATCGGTCTGGCCGGCCCGGACAAGATTCGTTCGTGGTCGTATGGCGAAGTAAAGAAACCTGAAACAATCAACTACCGTACGTTTAAACCGGAACGCGATGGCTTGTTCTGCGCCAAGATTTTTGGACCGATCAAAGACTACGAATGTTTGTGCGGCAAGTACAAGCGTTTGAAGCATCGCGGCGTGATCTGTGAAAAATGCGGCGTCGAAGTCACCTTGTCCAAGGTTCGTCGTGAACGCATGGGCCATATTGAGCTGGCCTCACCGACAGCGCACATCTGGTTCCTGAAATCCCTGCCTAGTCGCTTGGGCATGGTGCTGGACATGACGCTTCGCGATATCGAACGCGTGTTGTATTTCGAAGCATTTGTCGTGACTGATCCTGGTATGACGCCGTTGAACAAATGCCAGCTTCTCACTGAGGATGATTACCTGGCCAAGGTGGAAGAGTACGGCGATGATTTTCATGCTGCAATGGGTGCCGAGGGTATCCGCGAATTGTTGCGGAAGCTCGATCTGCCACACGAAATGGAACAATTGCGCAAAGATTTCGGTAACACCGGATCCGAAGCGAAGATCAAGAAAATTTCCAAGCGCCTGAAGGTCCTGGAGGCTTTCTCAAAGTCCGGCATCAAGCCTGACTGGATGGTACTCGAGGTGCTGCCCGTGTTGCCGCCGGATCTGCGTCCGCTGGTGCCGCTGGACGGTGGCCGTTTCGCCACGTCCGACCTGAATGACCTTTATCGCCGCGTGATCAATCGTAACAATCGTCTGAAGCGTTTGCTGGAATTGAAGGCGCCTGAAATCATCGTGCGCAACGAGAAGCGCATGCTGCAGGAAGCCGTCGATTCGTTACTCGACAACGGTCGCCGCGGCAAAGCCATGACGGGCGCCAATAAGCGCGCACTGAAATCGCTGGCCGACATGATCAAGGGCAAGTCGGGTCGTTTCCGTCAGAATTTGCTTGGCAAGCGTGTCGACTACTCCGGTCGTTCTGTGATCGTGGTCGGTCCGACGCTGAAGTTGCATCAATGCGGTCTGCCGAAAAAAATGGCACTGGAGTTGTTCAAGCCATTCATTTTCCACAAGTTGGAAGTGCTGGGTGCTGCAACCACCATCAAGGCCGCCAAAAAAATGGTGGAAGCCGAAGAGCCGCTGGTTTGGGATATTCTCGAAGACGTCATCCGCGAACATCCGATCATGCTGAACCGCGCGCCGACGCTGCATCGCCTTGGTATTCAGGCGTTTGAACCAGTTCTGATTGAAGGCAAGGCGATTCAGTTGCACCCGCTTGTTTGCGCGGCGTTCAACGCCGACTTTGACGGCGACCAAATGGCAGTACATGTACCGATCTCGCTGGAAGCACAGATGGAGTGCCGCACTTTGATGCTGGCATCCAATAACGTGTTGTTCCCTGCGTCCGGTGAGCCTTCGATCGTTCCTTCCCAGGATATCGTTCTGGGCCTGTACTACATGACACGCGAGCGCGTCGCTGCGAAGGGCGAAGGCTCGTTGTTTGTCAACGTGGCCGAAGCGCAGCGTGCATACGATTGTGGTGAAGTATCGCTGAACGCAAAGATCACGGTTCGCATCAAGGAAACCGACAAGGACGAGGCAGGTGAAATCATCTCCCGCGTGAAGCGCTATGAGACAACGGTTGGTCGCGCCATCCTGTCTGAAATATTGCCGAAGGGATTGTCGTTCCCGTACATCAACAAAACGCTGAAGAAGAAAGAAATTTCCAAGCTTATCAACGCGGCATTCCGTCGCTGCGGTATTCGCGAAACCGTCATCTTCACCGACCAACTGATGTATACCGGGTTTACGTACGCGACGCGCGCGGGCTTGTCGATTTCCATTGACGACATGCTGGTGCCACCGCAGAAAAAAGACATCATCAGTGCGGCTGAACACGAAGTAAAAGAGATTGAAAAGCAGTACACCTCAGGCTTGGTTACGCAGGGTGAGCGCTACAACAAAGTCGTCGATATTTGGGGCCGCGCTGGCGACCAGGTAGCCAAAGCCATGATGGAACAGCTGGGTTCTGAGCCTGTGACGACGCGTGATGGCAAGGTGACAACGCAAGAATCGTTCAACGCTATTTATATGATGGCTGACTCCGGTGCGCGCGGCTCCGCTGCGCAGATTCGCCAATTGGCGGGTATGCGCGGCCTGATGGCAAAGCCGGATGGCTCGATCATCGAGACGCCGATTACCGCGAATTTCCGCGAAGGCTTGAATGTGTTGCAGTACTTCATCTCGACCCACGGCGCGCGAAAAGGTCTTGCTGATACCGCATTGAAGACAGCCAACTCGGGATATCTCACGCGGCGACTTGTTGACGTCACTCAGGACCTGGTGGTGACGGAAGACGATTGCGGTACGACTAACGGCCTTGCTGTAAAAGCCTTGGTTGAAGGTGGTGAAGTCATTGAGGCCTTGCGTGAGCGCATTCTCGGTCGCGTCGTCGTTGTCGATGCGGTCCACCCTGATTCGGGGAACACGATTATCAAGGCTGGTGAACTTCTCGACGAGGATATGGTTGACGCGATCGACGCGGCCGGTATAGACGAAGTTAAGGTTCGCACGCCGCTCACCTGTGACACCCGTTTTGGGCTGTGCGCCAAGTGTTATGGTCGCGATCTAGGCCGTGGTGTGCTGGTCAATGTTGGTGAAGCTGTTGGCGTAATCGCCGCGCAGTCGATTGGCGAACCCGGTACACAGTTGACGATGCGTACATTCCACATCGGTGGTGCAGCGTCGCGTACTGCAGTGGCATCGAGTGTGGAGGCGAAATCCTCAGGTGTCGCACGTTTGACGCCGTCGATGCGTTACGTTACCAATGCCCGTGGCGAACTTATCGTCATTGCGCGCAGCGGCGAAATCATTATCACGGAAGAAAACGGTCGGGAGCGTGAGCGCCACAAGGTGCCCTATGGCGCAACCTTGTCAGTCAAAGAGGGTAGCAAAATCAAGGCTGGCCAGAATCTCGCCAATTGGGATCCGCATACTCGTCCGATCATCACTGAGTATGCCGGTGAAGTGCGCTTCGATAACATTGAGGAAGGCGTCACCGTCGCCAAGCAGATTGATGACACGACCGGTCTCTCGAGTCTGGTTGTAATCGACCCAAAACGTCGCGGTACAGCGGTGAGCAAGGGTCTACGACCGGCCGTGAAACTGATCGATGCCAAGGGCAAGGACATCAAACAGGCGAATTCCGAAACCCCGGTGAATATCACGTTTCAGATTGGTGCAATTATTACCGTGAAGAACGGACAGCAGGTTGGTGTGGGTGAAGTAATGGCGCGTATTCCGCAGGAATCGTCCAAGACCCGCGATATCACCGGTGGTCTGCCGCGTGTGGCTGAGCTATTCGAAGCCCGCTCGCCCAAGGACGCAGGTTTGCTGGCCGAAATTACGGGCACGGTCTCTTTCGGCAAGGACACTAAAGGCAAACAGCGTCTCGTTATCACCGACTTCGATGGCATTGCGCATGAGTACTTGATTCCCAAGGACAAACACGTCACGGCGCACGACGGCCAGGTGGTTAATAAAGGCGAGACGATTGTGGACGGCCCATCTGATCCGCACGACATCCTGCGCCTGCAGGGCATGGAGGCATTGGCCCGCTACATCACCGACGAAGTGCAGGACGTATATCGCTTGCAGGGCGTGAAGATCAATGACAAGCACATTGAAGTTATCGTGCGCCAGATGCTGCGTCGCGTTTCCATTGTCGACAATGGCGACACCCGTTTCATTCAGGGTGAGCAGGTCGAGCGCGCGGATGTGCTGGGTGAAAATGATCGTGTCCTGAAAGAAGGCAAAAAACCGGCAATCTACAACTACAATTTGCTGGGGATCACCAAGGCGTCGTTATCGACAGACTCCTTCATTTCGGCGGCCTCGTTCCAGGAAACAACCCGCGTTCTCACCGAAGCGGCGATCATGGGAAAGCGAGACGATCTGCGTGGCCTGAAGGAAAACGTGATTGTGGGGCGCCTGATCCCTGCAGGTACAGGGCTGGCATTTCACCGTGCGCGCAAGAAAAGTTCCTTGCGCGTACAGCAATCGAGCGGAATCACCTTCGGGTTTGATGAAGTCGAGACGCCTGCAACTGAAGAGCAGGTTGCCTGATATCGCAAGGTAAAATGAGCTCGGCTGGTTGACAGCCGGGCCCATTTTTTTATATAATCGAAAGCTTTTCCGTATTGTGGCTCTCGAAACTGGGGGCAGCGGGACAGGGTTTAACCCCTTGCGTTAGCAGTGTTACAAACCTGTAAATGAACCCGAAGTTGCCGGACGTCAGGCGACTTCGAGCAGGAAACAATTTAGCCATAGTAAGAACTAAGCGGATACAACATGCCTACCATTAATCAACTTCTGCGAAAACCGCGGACAAAAATCAAAGCCAAGAGTAAAGTGCCGGCAATGCAAAATTGCCCGCAAAAACGCGGCGTTTGCACGCGCGTGTACACCACTACACCGAAAAAGCCGAACTCGGCTTTACGGAAAGTGTGCAAAGTTCGCCTTACTAATGGCTTCGAAGTCATTTCGTACATCGGTGGCGAAGGCCACAATCTTCAAGAGCACTCGGTCGTATTGATCCGTGGCGGTCGTGTAAAAGACCTGCCTGGCGTTCGCTATCACACGGTGCGCGGCTCGTTGGATACGGCTGGCGTGAAGGATCGCAAACAGTCGCGTTCCAAGTACGGTACGAAAATGCCAAAAGCTGGCGCGGCAAAAGCCAAGTAAAGCCGAATCAGGCCAAGTAAGCGTTCGCTAACAATATTTTTGAATTAACAGGAAATAATCATGCCTCGTCGTCGCGAAGTCCCCAAACGCGAAATCCTGCCGGATCCGAAGTTCAAAAGCACGGAAATTGCCAAGTTCGTTAATGTGCTGATGAAAGCTGGCAAGAAATCTGTTGCTGAACAGATTATCTATCGCGCGCTGGATCAGATCCAAAAGAAATCCGGTAAAGACGCAGTGGAAGTTTTTATCGCCGCCATTAATGCCGTTCGTCCGATGGTGGAAGTTAAGTCGCGTCGCGTAGGTGGCGCCAACTACCAAGTGCCGGTTGAAGTGCGCCCGGTCCGCCGTGCAGCGCTGTCCATGCGCTGGCTGCGTGAAGCTGCCAAGAAGCGCAGCGAGAAATCAATGCCCCAGCGTCTGGGCGGCGAACTGATGGAAGCCGCTGAAGGCCGTGGCGGT